>NZ_JBBARU010000120.1:0-6924 GCF_040399605.1 Rhodovarius sp.
TGTTTATTGTCATTGGCTGTATTTAATTTTAATTTAATTAGAAATTATATGGTATATTATATTTTTGGTGAGTGATTTATTGGCTCGGAAGGAATTTTCATCAAAATTTTTGAGCGCAAAGGTGCTGCCCGATGCCTGGGGTTTTTCCTGGGCATTGACGCGGTCGAGGCCAAGGACGTTTGCATTGATGACGCCACCGACGCCGTCATCACCGGATTGTCCGAGTTGATCGGTCATCGCGCCGATTTCGAGGACGGAAATCAGATGAGATTTGTGGTCTGGGATCGCGATTTTTAATCTGTCCTGAAATCAGCGGGATATTAAAATAATACGCATAAAATAAATTTTTGAGATTATATGAGAAATGTGTAAATTTCGCTAAATTTTGAAAACTGGTAGCCTAAAAAGGCCTATCTCAACCGCCATTGAGTTTAAGAAAATTACCGGGATCAAAGGGCCTTTCGGCCCTTTGCGGGAGGGTTTGGGAGGGCAGCGCCCTCCCCGGGCCACCGCCCCCACCTTCATTCTTGCCCAACCCCGCCCCAACCCCCATTTACCTCTCACATGCGCCCCAATCGTCCCATCTACCTAGATCACCATGCCACCACGCCGCTCGACCCTCGTGTGGCTGCGGCCATGCGTCCGTGGTGGGAGGAGAATTTCGCCAATCCTCATAGTGTAGAGCATGCCATGGGTCGTGAGGCCGAGGCGGCGGTGGAGGGTGCGCGGGAGCATGTGGCTGCGTTGATTGGTGCTGAGGGGCGGGAGATTATTTTCACCTCGGGTGCGACGGAGGCGAATAATCTCGCCATCAAGGGTGCGGCGCGGTTTGCTGGGGCGGAGGGGAAGCGGCGGGTTATTACCCTCGCCACCGAGCATAAATGTGTGTTGGAGAGCGTGAAGTCGCTGGCGTCTGAGGGTTTCGAGCCGGTGATTTTGCCGGTGCAGTCCGATGGTTTGCTGGATTTGGCGGTGTTGGAGGCGGCGCTGCGGGTTCCCACTGTGTTGGTCAGTGTGATGGCGGTGAATAATGAGATTGGCGTGACGCAGGATCTTGCTGCGATTGGTGTTTTGGTGCGTGCGGCGGGGGCGGCGTTTCATATTGATGCGGCCCAGGCCCCGGGCCGGGTCGCGCTGGATGTGCATGCGGTGCAGGCTGATCTGGTCTCGCTCACCGCGCATAAGATGTATGGGCCCAAGGGGGTGGGGGCGTTGTATGTCCGGCGGCGGCCGCGGATGCGCCTGGCGCCGCTGTTTTCCGGGGGTGGGCAGGAGCGGGGTTTGCGTTCGGGCACGCTGCCGGCGCCGCTGCTGGTGGGCATGGGCGAGGCGGCGCGGATTGCTGCCAGCGAGGGTTTGCTTGATGCGGGGCGGATTGCGGGGCAGCGGGATAGGTTTTTCAATGCCCTATCGGCCGAGATTGAGGGGCTGCAGCTAAACGGCCATGCCACCGCCCGAGTGGCGGGCAATCTCAATCTGAGTTTCCCGGGGCGCGTGGATGCCCAGGCGCTGATGCGGGCGGCGCCGGGCCTGTGCGTTTCCACCGGCAGCGCCTGTTCCTCGGCGGAGATTGAGCCTTCCTATGTGCTGGCGGCGCTGGGAATTCCCCAGGGCCAGGCCCGTGCCACCTTGCGCATGGGCTTCGGGCGTTTTACCTCGCCGGCGGAAGCCGATCAGGCCGCCTTGCTGCTTGTTGCGGCCTGGCGTCAGGTTGTGGCCCAGTCTCAAGCCGCCGATTAGGATTTATCGATGCCCAAGATGGTATTTGTTGAACGTGATGGCAGCCGCCGTGAGGTGGAGGCGCCGCTCGGGCTTTCCGTGCTGGAAATCGCCCATCGCCATGGTGTGGATATTGAAGGCGCCTGTGAGGGCAGCCTGGCCTGCTCCACCTGCCATGTGGTGGTGGATGGGGAGTGGTTCGCCAAGCTAGTGAAGCCGACCGAGGATGAGGAGGATATGCTCGACCTCGCCTTCGATCTGCAGGAGACCAGCCGGCTGGGTTGCCAGATCGTGATGACCGCGGCGTTGGATGGGCTGGTGGTGAAGCTGCCGGCTGGCACGCGCAACGCGGGTGGCTGATTGGCAGAATTACGGGCGCGAGGGCGGGCTGTATCGCCGCCTGCGTGATGCATGCGCGGCGGATTGGGCGGCCTATACGTGGCACCCTTTCGTGCAGCAGCTTGCCGCCGGCGCGCTGCCCTTGCCGGCGTTTCGGCATTACCTGGTGCAGGATTATCTGTTCCTGATTCATTTCGCCCGGGCCAAGGCGTTGGCGGTGGTGAAGGGTGAGAGCCTGGAGGCCATGCGCGGCAAGGCGGGTGCGGTGCTGGCCATTCTGGATGAGACGAAGCTGCACCTGAAATATTGTGCGGATTGGGGGCTGGATGAGGCGGCGGTGATGGCCACGCCGGAGACCATGGAGACCGTGAGCTACACCCGCTGGGTGATGGATCGCGGCATGCATGGCGATATTCTGGATTTGGAGGTGGCGCTGGCGCCCTGCACGGTGGGGTATGGCGAGGTGGCGCTGCGGATCATGGCCCATGCCGGCCGCGCGGACACCTATAAAAGCTGGATCGAGGCCTATGCCTCGGCGGATTACCAGGCGATGGCCCGCGCGGCGGCGGCCCGGCTGGATGCCTTGGGTGACAGCCATGGCGGCGAGGCGCGTTTTGCCACGCTGGCGCGGGATTTTCGCATGGCCGCGCAGTTGGAAGCCCGCTTCTGGCAGCAGGGCTTGGATATCCTCTGATGCGCATCCTGGTCGCCATGTCCGGCGGCGTGGACAGCTCGGTGGTGGCAGCGCTGCTGCATGAGCAGGGCCATGAAGTGATCGGCGCCACGCTGCAGCTTTATGATCATGGTGCGGCGATCCAGAAGAAGGGCGCCTGCTGTGCCGGGCAGGATATTCATGATGCCAGGCGGGTGGCCGACCATTTGGGCATCGCACATTACGTGCTCGACCGCGAGGAGCGGTTTCGCCGGGCGGTGATCCAGGATTTTGCCGATACCTATGCCCGTGGCGAAACGCCCATTCCGTGCATTCGCTGCAATCAGACGGTGAAATTCCAGGATTTGCTGGAATTGGCCGAGGATATGGGCTGCGAGGCGATGGCCACCGGGCATTACGCCCAGGCGCGGCCGGGGCCGGAATTGCACATGGCGGCGGATCCGGCGCGCGACCAGAGTTATTTCCTGGCCCATACCACAAGGGCGCAATTGGCCCGCACCCTGTTCCCGCTGGGTGGCATGGCCAGCAAGGCCGAGGTGCGCGCCCATGCCGCGCGGCTGGGCGTGGCGGTGGCGGAAAAGCCCGATAGCCAGGATATCTGCTTTGTGCCCAGCGGCAGCTATGCCGATGTGGTGCAGAAATTCCGCCCCGAGGCGCTGGCTCCCGGAGAGATTGTGGATGGGCAGGGGCGGGTGCTGGGCGAGCATCGCGGCATTGCCCGCTACACGGTGGGGCAGGGGCGCGGCATTGGCGTGGCGGCGGCTGAGCGGCTTTATGTGCATTCGGTGGATGCGGGGCGCAGGCGGGTTGTGGTGGGCCCCAGGCCCGCCACTGAGGCCATTATGGTGGGTGAACTCAATTGGCTGGTGACGCCGGCCCGCGGTGAATTCCGCGCCGATATCAAGCTAAGGGCGCGCGAGGCGCCCCACCCTGCCAGCCTGTGGCTGGAGGGCGATGTGCTGCATGTCCGCCCCGATACCCCTGCGGTGGCGGCACCTGGCCAGGCCTGTGTGGTGTATGAGCAGGGGCGTGTCTTGGGGGCTGGCTTCATCAGGGGCCGGCCGCGCGTTGACAGCGAGGCTCCCGCAGCCTATCTCCCGGCCTCTGCGGTGGTGTAGCTCAGTTGGTTAGAGCACGGCACTCATAATGCCGGGGTCGGCGGTTCAAGTCCGCCCACCACTACCAGAGTTTTCCTTGACATCAGACGGTTACTGCCCTTCGGGCGCCCTCCCCCGCATCACGGTAAACCCTTGGTTTTTTGTCTCCTTGCCTCCCATCATTTGGGCAGCGCTGCAACAACGGATGACGGCATGAGGCGGCGCATCTGGCAGCTTTGCAGGGTTTTGCCGGGCTTTTTGGGGCGTTGAGCGGCCGGGTGGCGGTGAGGGGCTGCTGAGAACTCCCGCAGGATGGCTATTCTGGCTCGGCACCGTTGCCGGGAGAGCGGGAGATGTGTTTTCGCCCTGCGCCGCCTCACCAGGCTGCTGAAGAATGCTGATGGCAGAGGAAAAAGAGCGAAAGGGCTTTACGCGGGCTTTGCCCTCTCGCGCTTGTTTTTGTCTCAGGCGAAGGTGATCACACTATCAGAGCCGATAATGGCGCTGGTCGTGGTGCTGGCGGTGACATAGTCCACCAGAATGATGGTTTCGTAGAGGGCAGTGACGTTCGACGTATCATAGGTGAGCGCGGTATCTGCACCATTGGCGGCATAGGTGAAGGTGCCGGCCGCGGCGTCGTAAGTGCCGCGGGCGAAGCTGGCGTAATCATCCCTACCGGCCAGGTTCGAAGCTGTCAGCGTCAAATCCCGCAAGGCGGTGGCACCCGTCACCTTGAGGGTATCACCCGCCGCAATCCCACGAATGATATCAAACGTGCCGGTGAGTTCGGAGACCACCCCGCTCGCGGTCGTATTGGCGCCCGAGTGACCGGCACTCTGCACGATCTGGCTGGAGGAGCCGGAGAGGGTGATGCTGTCAGCGCCGGCGCCGGCGGTGATCACATCGCTACCGCCGCCGCCGATGATGGTATCCTTGCCCGAGCCACCATTGATGGTGTCATTGCCGCTGCCACCGGTGAGGGTGCTGGCGATGGTCGAAGAACCGGTGATGGTATTGGTGCCGGCATATGCGGTGATGGAGACGGAGGCTAGCGCCGCCGCCGCATTGATCACATCGCCGCCCGTGGAGGTGCCCTTGGTCACCGAGGCAACGGTGAGAGCACCGGTTGTCCAGGACAGGCCGCTTGCCGCGGTGCCTTGCGTGTTGGTCACCGCCGAGGCATCCAAGGAGGAGATCACGGTGGTAAAGGGGTTGATCAGCGTCAGGCCGGCATTGCCGGTGATGGTCATGCTCTTCAGCGCCGCATCAGAAATGGTAATCGCATTGACTTGCTTGGTTGTGTCGGTGTCGACCAGCGCGATGTTGATGGTCTCGATCGGTGATGTGAGGACCGGGCCTGCATCGACGCTCATGGAGGATTTCAGGGTGATGTTGAGCAGATCGGCGCTCGTGTCGGTGGCCAGGTTGTAGAAGGTGGCCATGCCAACATTGGCGACAAATGTCAGATCGGTGCCCGCGGCCACGTTATTCCAGGTGACGTTGCCGGCGAGTTTGCCTTCGATCAGGTGGGAGAAACCATTGGCGCTGTAAGTGCCTGTGGCATTCTCCCCCAATCTCAGAGACTCAAAATTCGCCACATTGGCGAGGGAGAAGGCCGGAGCGTCGAGGACGAAAATGTCATTCGCACCGGCACCGCCATCCACTGTTGCGGTGGGCGCGGCTCTGGCCGTCACGATATCCAGACCCGAACCGCCCAGATAGGCTTCGGTGGTGTTGATGGTCACGGTATTGGTGCCAGAGGAGGCCGAGGCGTCGATCTTGGTCAATTGCGCGCCCTGGCCGGATAGGTCGGCCGTGAAGCCGCCCGAACCGGTGATGGTCACCGACGCCAAGCTGTTGGTCGTGTGATAGTCAGTGATCGTCACCAGCGCGCTGTTATTCACTGTAAGATCGGTGGCCGCGCTGAAACTGGTATAGTTGAGCGTCAGTGGGGTATCGCCTGACAGTGTGACCGTCTCGGCCGCATCAGGGAGCAGGCGAACCAGTGTATTGGCGGTGCCGGTGGAGGTGAGGGTCACTGCGGTGGTGGTGGCATCATAGTATTCTCCGCCAGTCACGTTGTTGAGGCCCAAGGCTAGGCTGCGCGTGCCCGCAGCGGCGGAGATGGTCAGGTCTCCGGCATTATTGGCCATGTTGACGGCGGAGATTGCGTCACCGGTGAGGGCGAATGTGCCCTGGCCGCGCTGCCCATTTATCGAAACCTGGGTGAGGGTCTTGCCATATGTCGCCGCTGGGCCGGAATTGTCATTCACGCTGCCGCCATTTGGGGTGCTGATGGTCGCCGAGGTGATTGCGTTTGCAATCGGCTGACCGCCGATATCGACAGGGCCATCGCTGGAAGCAAACATGGCCCCGCCGCCGCCATCGATCCGCAAAATCTGGTTGGAGAGGTTGGTGACATTGACCACAGTGGTTGCGGCGGCGGCGATGTGGGCCGGGTTATTGACCGCAACAGAGGTTACGGTCAGTGCCTCAAGCCCCGTCCATGCGGTGGTATCGACATCGATATCGCTGGCAGTGGTCAGAACAGCAGCCTCGATGTTTTTGACCGTCACATTATTGGAGGTGATGGCTGTGTTCGCGGTTACATTGAGGGTGTCAAAGCCAGAGTTGCCATCGATTGTATCGAGCTGAGTCAAGGTGTTGATGTCGCTGATGCCGTAGATGGTGTCGTTGTTTGCGGTGCCCGTGACCGTGTCGATACCGACACTGAGGTAGTAATTCTGGCCTGGCACGATGGTGAGCGAATGCACCGCCGCCTCCACATTGGCGATGGCAATGGCGGCTGTCGCCTGGTTGGTCACGCTGTCGAGAAAGGAGAGCGCAGTCATCGCGGCGGTTGGGCTGCCACCGGCGAGGGCCAGGTTCGCGCTGCCATCCTTGAGGAGCTGTTCGCTATAGGCGTTCATCACCAGCAGCTTGGACTGGGCCGGAATCTTGTAGGTATCGGGCACATTGGCGGCGCCGAGATAGCTTGTGAAAATGGTCCAGCCGACGGTTTCGCGCGTGAGCGTGCCATTGGTGAGAGGTGGCTCGGTTTCTCGCTACAGCGTTTCGGTTCCGATAACTGGATCG
>NZ_JBBARU010000121.1:0-6191 GCF_040399605.1 Rhodovarius sp.
GATCTGGCGCATCCCCATCGCTTCCATGGCGCCCAGGCCATGGGCACGGTGCTGCTGGCGGCCGAGGGTGCGGGGGCGCATGTGCCCGCACTTCGGGAGATCATGCCCTGCACGCTGCTGCGGCCGGGGCTTTTGCTGGCGCGTGCGCTGGGCGATGCCTCCGATGTGCGCAACCAGGTGGCGGCGGCGGTGCCTTTGCTGCGTTCTGCGGCATTTGGCCTGCCGGCGCGGCTGCCAAGGCTCTGGCGCTGCTGAGCGAGGCTTGCCAAACTGAGTCTCATGCACCTGACGCCCCGCGAAAAAGACAAGCTGCTGATCGCCATGGCCGCCGAGGTGGCGCGCAAGCGCCTCGCCCGCGGCGTGAAGCTGAACCACCCTGAGGCCATCGCGCTGATCAGTGATTTTGTGGTGGAGGGGGCGCGGGATGGCCGCTCCGTCGCTGATCTGATGCAGGCCGGGGCGAGGGTGATCAGCCGCGCCCAGGTCATGGAGGGCATTGCCGAGATGATCCATGAAATCCAGGTGGAAGCGACCTTTCCGGACGGCACCAAGCTTGTCACCGTGCATGAGCCCATCCGATGATCCCCGGTGAATATCTGTTGGCGGAAGGCGAGATTGAGTTGAATGCCGGCCTGCCCGTCACCGAGATCGAGGTGGCCAATACCGGTGACCGGCCGATTCAGGTCGGCAGCCATTATCATTTCGCCGAGACCAATCCAGCACTTGCCTTTGACCGTGCCGCCGCGCGCGGCCAGCGGCTGGATATTGCCGCCGGCACCGCCGTGCGTTTCGAGCCCGGGCAGGCCCGCCGGGTGAAACTGGTGCCCTTTGGCGGGGGGCGCGTCGTGCACGGCTTCCGGGGCGAAACCGAGGGGAAGCTCTGATGGCGAGGATCACCCGCTCTGCCTATGCCGGCATGTTCGGCCCCACCACCGGGGATAGGGTGCGCCTGGCCGATACCGAGCTTTTCATCGAAGCCGAACAGGACCTCACCACCTATGGCGAGGAGGTGAAATTCGGCGGCGGCAAGGTGATTCGTGACGGCATGGGCCAGTCCCAGGTCACCCGCGAGGGCGGCGCGATGGACACCGTTATCACCAATGCGCTGATCGTCGATCATTGGGGGATCATCAAGGCCGATATCGGGCTGAAGGATGGGCGGATCGCTGCCATCGGCAAGGCCGGCAACCCCGATACCCAGCCGGGCGTGACCATCATCATCGGCCCAGGCACCGAGATCATTGCCGGCGAGGGCCGCATCCTGACTGCGGGCGGGTTGGATGTGCATATCCACTTCATCTGCCCGCAGCAGATCGAGGAGGCGCTGGCCTCGGGCATCACCACCATGTTCGGCGGCGGCACCGGCCCGGCGCATGGCACGCTGGCCACCACCGCCACGCCCGGCCCCTGGCACATGGCCCGCATGATGCAGGCAGCCGAGGGGTTTTGCATGAATCTCGGCTTTCTGGGCAAGGGCAATGCCGCCCTGCCGGCGGGGCTGGAGGAGCAGATCATCGGCGGCGCCGCCGGCCTGAAACTGCATGAGGATTGGGGCACCACGCCCAAGGCGATCGATAATTGCTTGTCGGTGGCGGACCGGTACGACGTGCAGATCGCCATCCACACCGACACGCTGAATGAGAGCGGTTTCGTCGAGGACACCATCCGCGCGATTGGCGGCCGCACCATCCAGGCTTTCCATACTGAGGGCGCGGGCGGCGGGCATGCGCCGGATATTCTGCGCGTGGTGGGGGAGCCGAATTTTCTGCCGAGTTCCACCAACCCGACCATGCCCTATACGGTGAACACGGTGGATGAGCATCTCGACATGCTCATGGTCTGCCACCATCTCGACGCGCGCATCGCCGAGGATGTGGCCTTTGCCGAGAGCCGCATCCGGCGCGAGACCATCGCGGCTGAGGATATTCTGCACGATCTGGGCGCCATATCGATGATGTCCTCCGACAGCCAGGCCATGGGGCGGGTGGGCGAGGTGATCATTCGCACCTGGCAGACGGCGCATAAGATGAAGGTGCAGCGCGGCGCGCTGCCGGGCGAAAAGCCGAGCAATGATAATCTGCGGGTGCGGCGCTACATCGCCAAATATACCATCAACCCGGCCATTTCGCAGGGCATTGCCCAGCATGTGGGCAGTGTGGAGGTGGGCAAGCTGGCGGATTTGGTGCTGTGGTCGCCGGCGTTTTTCGGGGTGAAGCCGGATTTCGTGCTGAAATGCGGCTCCATCGCCATGGCGCCGATGGGCGACCCCAATGCCTCCATCCCCACGCCGCAGCCGGTGCATTACCGGCCGATGTTTGCCGGGTTCGGCCGGGCGCTGGCGCAATCGGCGGTGCTATTCACCTCCGGCGCGGCGCTGGAGAATGGCATTGGCGCGCGGCTGGGGCTGACGCGGCCCCTGCTGGCGGTGGGCAATACCCGCAGCGGCATCTCGAAGAAGGACATGGTGCACAACACCTACCTGCCGAAGATCGAGGTGAATGCCGAGACTTATGAGGTGCGGGCGGATGGGCAGTTGTTGGTCTGCGAACCCGCGCAATCGCTGCCGATGGCGCAGCGTTATTTTCTGTTCTGAGGCATCATGCGCCACACCCATAATATCGCCGCCGCCGGCAGTTTTTCGCCCGAATCCGCGCAGGAGACGGTGACGCTCGACTTCGATGACCGCTTCCGCCGCCGAAAAGTGTTTCGCACCGATTCCGGCGGAGAATTCCTGCTCGACCTGCCAGAGGCCCAGGTGCTGCGCGATGGCGATGGGCTGCCGCTCTCCGATGGCAGCCTCGTCCTGGTGCGCGCCGCCGCCGAGCCGCTGCTGGAAATCCAGGCCGATACGCCCGAGCATTTGATGCGTCTGGCCTGGCATCTCGGCAACCGGCATTTGCCGGCGGACCTCCAGGGCGGCAAAATCCTCATTCGTTTCGACCATGTGATCGAGCGGATGTTGATCGGCCTCGGCGCCCGGCTGGCGAAGGTGCAGGCCCCCTTCAACCCCGAAGGCGGCGCCTATGGCGAGCACAACCGCAACCCGGAGCACCAGCACGGCCACCATCACGGGGATGGCCACCACCATCACCATGATTGAGCTTTTCCGGCTGCTGACCTGGCTTTCGCCCGCCTATCCGGTGGGCGGTTTTTCGTACAGCCATGGGTTGGAGATGGCGGTGGAGGAAGGCGCGGTCACCTCCCGCGCGAGCCTGCAATCCTATATCGAGGCGGTGCTGCTGGCCGGTGCCGGGCGGGTGGATGCGGCCCTGCTGGTGGCGGCCCATCGCGCCGTGGGTGATGATGCGGCACTGGATGAGGTGGCCGAATTGGCCGGAGCCTGGCGCGGCTGCGGCGAAACCGCGCTGGAGGCCACCCAGCAGGGCGGGTCTTTTGCCAGCATCACCAACACTGTCTGGCCGCATGCCGGCTTCGCCGCGTTCAGCGCCCGCCATCCGGGGCGGCTGACCCATGCCGTGGCCTTTGGCGCTGCCGCCGGTTGCCATGGCATGGCGCTGCGGCCGGCGCTTGTGGGCTGGCTTTCGGGGTTTGCCGCCAATCTCGTCTCCGCCGGCGTGCGGCTGGTGCCGCTGGGGCAGACGGATGGCCAGCGCGTCACCGCCGCCCTGTTTCCCATCATTGAGCAGGCGGCAGATGCGGCCGAAGCCGCCAGCCTCGATAGGCTGGGCACCGCCGCCCCCATGCTCGACCAATTCTCGCTCCGTCACGAAACCCAATACACAAGGCTGTTCAGATCATGAGCAACGGTCCTCTCCGCGTGGGCGTCGGCGGCCCTGTCGGCTCCGGCAAGACCGCGCTGCTGGAGCGGCTGTGCAAGCGCCTCTCCCCCACCCATGACATCGCCGCCATCACCAATGATATTTATACCCGTGAGGACAGCGAATTCCTCACCCGCGCCGGGGCGCTGGAGCCAGCACGCATCATGGGCGTGGAAACCGGCGGCTGCCCGCATACCGCGATCCGCGAGGATGCCTCCATCAACCTCGCCGCCGTGGCCGATATGAATGCCCGCTGGCCCAATCTCGAAGTGCTGTTCATCGAGAGCGGCGGCGATAATCTGGCCGCAACCTTCAGCCCGGAATTGGCCGACCTCACCATCTACGTCATCGATGTCTCGGCCGGCGACAAAATCCCCCGCAAGGGCGGCCCGGGCATCACCCGCTCCGACCTGCTGGTGATCAACAAGACCGACCTGGCGCCACTCGTCGGCGCTGATCTCTCGGTGATGGACCGGGACGCCAGGCGGATGCGGGGCAGCCGGCCCTTTATCTTCACCAACCTCAAGGCCGAGCAGGGTGTGGCCGAGGTGGCCGCCTTCATCATTGCCCAAGGCGGTGTGCGCGCTCCATGATACCCTGACATCAGGCCCATAAGGGCCGCGTTTGGGAGAACGACCATGCACGCCACCCGCCGCGCCCTGCTGGGTGCCGCCCTTGCCACACCCGCGCTGGCGCAGAGTTTTCCCGAACGCGGTGTGCGCTACATCGTGCCCTTCACCCCCGCAGGGCTGACCGACATCATGGCCCGCATCATGGCCAATCGGCTGGGCGAGGTGTGGCAGAAGCCGGTGGTGGTGGAGAACCGCGCCGGCGGCAATGCGATGATCGGCGCCGATGCGGTGGCCAAATCAGCCCCTGACGGCCATAGCCTGCTGGCCATCACCCTCACCCATGCGGTCAATGCCACGATGTTTCCCCAGGCACCTTACAATCTGCTGCGGGATCTCTCGACCATTTCCATCCTCGGCTCGCTGCCGCTGCTGGTGGTGGTGAATGCGGCGAGCTCCATCCGCAGCCTCGATGAATTGGCCGCCACCGCCCGGGCCCGCACGCTCAATGGCGGCAGTTCGGGCAATGGTTCGCCCCCGCATCTGGGGCTGGAATTGTTTCGCCGCGCGGCCCGCGCGGGCGACAATATCACCCATGTGCCCTATCGCGGCGGCGCGCCGGGGGTGACGGATCTGGTCGCCGGCAATCTGGACTTTATGGTCAGCAACCTGCCCGAATGCATCTCCCAGGTGCAGGCCGGGCGGCTGCGCGCCTTGGCCACCACCGGCGAGGCGCGGCATCGTAGCCTGCCCGATATCGCAACCGTCAGCGAATCGGGCATGGCCGCGCTCAGCATGACGAATTGGACCGCCATGCAACTCCCCGCCGCCACACCGTCGGCGATTCGCCGGCAGATCGAGGCCGCCACCCTCTCCGTGCTGGCCGAACCCGATACAAGGCGGCGCATTCTCGATGCCGGGTTTGATGTCGAGGGGCTGGACAGCGCCCGCAGCGAGGCGTTTCTCCGCGCCGAAGTCATCCGCTGGGGAAGGCTTGTTGAAGAGGCCCGTATTCGTCCCGATGCCTGAAACCTTCTCCCGTTCCGAACTCGAAACCCTGGTTGCCCAGGCCCTGGCCGCCGCCGGCGCCCATGCGGAGATGGCGCGGCTGACCGCCATAGCCCTGGTGGATGGCGAGGCGATCGGCCAGGCCGGCCATGGTCTCTCCCGCGTGGCGCAATACGCCGCCTTCCTGCGCAATGGCCGGGCCGATGGCGCGGCGCGGCCTGAAATCATCGCCGAAAAGCCGGCTGCGGTGCTGATCGATGCCGGGCATGGCCTGGCCTATCCGGCGCTGGCCATGGCCGAGGCGGAGGGCGAGCGCCGCGCCCGCAGCCAGGGCGTGGCCTTTGTGGGCATTACCAATAGCCACCATTCCGGCGCCATGGGGCTGCCGGTGGCGCGCCTGGCCCGGCGAGGGTTGGTGGCGCTGGCCTTCACCAATTCGCCCGCGGCGATGCCGGTGGCGGGGGGGCGGCGGGCGCTGCTGGGCACCAACCCGGTTGCCGCCGGGTTCCCCCGCGCGGCGGGGCATGCACCGCTGGTGGTGGATTTGGCGCTTTCCACCGTCGCGCGGGGCACCATCAACCGCTACGCCCAATCCGGTACCCCAATCCCCGAGGGCTGGGCGCTGGACGCGGAGGGCAACCCCACCACGGATGCCAAGGTGGCGCTGTTCGGCTCGCTGGTCGCATTGGGCGGCACCAAGGGTGCGGCGCTGGCGCTGGTGGTGGAGTTGCTCTGCGTGGCGCTGACCGGCGCGGCCTTTGGCTTCGAGGCCGATGGCTTCTTCTCGGAAGAGGGCAACCGCCCCCGGCTGGGCCAGGCGCTGCTGGTGATCGAC
>NZ_JBBARU010000122.1:0-5916 GCF_040399605.1 Rhodovarius sp.
ATTTTCGCGCCCTGACCGGCAATATCTGCCGCGAAGCTGCGGCGCTTTCCCCCCATCGCCCTGGCACGCCCCATGCAACGGTCTCGCCGCCGCGCCACCCCGGCATTTCCGTCGGGCGGCATGAGGAGAGCCTGACGATGTATGCCAGCCTCGCGATTCAGCCGCCGGTGCAAACGCCGAGCAACACGGCCGCACCCAACGCGGCCTCGGCATCCGTGGCGGCCGAGGCCCAGGGCTTTGGCGAGGCGCTGCGCCGCGCCGTGGCCTGCCCCGTGGGCCTGGCTGGCCTCGGTGCCATGGCCGCCGAAGCACCCGCCGCCACCCCCGGCGCCACCCCCACCGCTCCCCCCGCCCTGGCATTGGCCCCCGGCAGCGGTGAGGCGGCCGAAATCATGGAACTGGCCGCCCTCTTGCCGGCGGCATTCGCCCTGGCCGCCAGCGAAGCCGAACCCGCCTCCGCCCCCGAAGCCCAGGCGGCGGATGACATGGCCGAGGCTTTGCAGGGCTCGAACCCAGCCGCGCCGGCAGCTGATGGGCTCGCCGCGATGCTGGGCCTGGTGATGATGCCGCCACCCATGCCCGCCCCCGCAACCCCCGCCATGGCCGCGATGGCGCCCGCAGCCATGGTCGCCGCCGCCACCCCCGCCCCCACCCCCGTCCCCGCCACTATCGCGCCTGAGGCGGCGCCCGCTGCCAATCCGCTGCAGCTCAAGGCGGCATCGCAGCGCGGCAGCGCCGCCGCGGCGCCGGGGGGGGCGGAACACGCTCTGCCGGCCGCTGAGGCGGCGCCTTCAGCCACAGCGCCAGCGCCCTTGGCCCCGATGCCGGCGGCACCCCCGCCGGGGGCGCATGCGGCTGCGCATCATGCCCCGGCCCCGCCGGCCCTGGCCCCCCAGGCTGAAGCGAGCGCCACCGCCGATACCCAGCCCGCCCTATTGCCCGCCATGCCCCAGCCCCCGGGCCTAGCCCCGCGCGAGGCAGGGCCTGCCGCGCCCATGCCCCCGGCCCGCCAGGTCATGCCCATGGCCATGGCCATGCTGCTCTCGCCCGGTGCGACGCCCACGCTCTCCGTCACGCTGGATCCGGCGGAGCTGGGCCGTCTCGAAATCCGGGTTGGGCGTGAGGCGGGTGGTGCCAGCCTGCGGCTGATCGCCGAGCGGCCGGAAACGCTGAGCCTGCTGGTCCGCGATCAGCGTGACCTGCAGCAGGGCCTGGCGCAGAGCGGCATCACGCTCAATGCCGATGGCATACGCTTCGAAATGGCGGAGCAGGATGGCCATGCCCGGCAGGAGCAGCAGCGCCGGCCAGGCAGCCGCCGGCCCCAGGGGGAGGCCAATTCCACCAGCCCGCAGCAGGCCTTCCAGCTCTCGCTGCTTGATATCCATATCTGATCGGAGGAAACCGCCATGAGTGCCAGCCTTGCCAACACCACCGCCAGCGCCGCCGGCACCACGGGCACCAGTGGCCAGCGCCAGACCAGCGGCAAGGCCATCAGCGGCCTGGGCACGGATTTCAACACCTTTCTCACCCTGTTGACGACGCAGTTGCGCAATCAGGACCCATCCAATGCGATGGATGTGAACAAGATGACCGAGCAGCTCGTGCAGTTCACCGCCGTCGAGCAGCAGGTGCAGACCAATAGCAATCTGCAACAGCTCATCACCCTGCAGCAGGGCAATACAATGACCACCGCCTCGGGGCTGCTGGGCCGGGTGGTGGAGGTGGAGAGCCGCCAATTGGCGTTGCAGAATTCCCAGGCCGCACTCCGCCTGCCCGCCGCTGGTGCCGCCCGCAGTGCGGTGATTCAGGTGACCGACCAATCCGGCCGGGTGGTGAGCGAGGCACGCCCCACCCTCACCGCCGGGGCCACGAGCACATGGAGCTGGGATGGCCGTGACAGCAATGGCCGGCAATTGGCCGATGGCAGCTATGGCTTCACCATCCAAGGCCGTGACGGCAATGGCGCGATGGTGGCCATCAGCGCGGGCGTGCTGGCCCGGCCCACCGGGGTGGAGCGCGGCGCGGATGGGGTGACCCTGCGCTTTGGGTCGCTGGCGCTGGGCTATGACAAGCTGCGCTCGGTGCAGCCCTGATGGCGCGGGGCTGATCATCGGGTCGGATTTTCCTGGCCGGCTTAACCTTCCCGCAACCATGCCCGGCATATTCTGCCGCCATGCCGGATAGAACGCATCACCTTGCCGCGGGCACCTCGCCGCAGAGCCCTGAAGGGCGCTTCGCTTGAAGGCCATGCTGGCCAATCTGCTGGCGCTGGGCCGGCTGCGCCTGGTCGCGCTGGGCGGCGTGGCGGCGGCGCTGCTGCTGGGCATCACCCTGCTGGCGATGCGCGGTGCATCCCCGCCCATGGCGCTGCTCTATGGCGATCTCGATACGCGTGATGCCGGTGCGGTGGTGCAGTCGCTCGAGCGGGCGCGCATCCCCTTCCGCATCACCGGCGGCGGCACGCAGATCATGGTGCCGGCCGAGGATGTGGCCAGGCTGCGCCTTTCCCTGGCGCGCGAAGGCCTGCCCGCGGGCGGCAGCGTCGGCTACGAATTATTCGACCGCAATGAAAGCCTGACCACCACCCCCTTCCAGCAGGATATGAACCGGCTGCGCGCGCTGGAGGGCGAGTTGCAGCGCACCATCCGCAGCCTGTCAGGCGTGCGCAATGCGCGGGTGCATCTGGTGATGCCCCGGCGCGAGGCCTTCTCGCGTGAGAGGGCGGAGGCGCAGGCCTCCATCGTGCTGAGCATGCAAGGCAGCCAGCGGCTGGACCGGGATGGCGTGCAGGCGGTGCTGCACCTTGTGGCCACCGCCGTGCCCGGGCTGCAGCCGCGCAATATCTCCATCATCGACAGCCGGGGGGAGTTGCTGGCGCGCGGCGGGCAGGCCTTGGGCGGCGCTGCGGGGGCTGCGACGCAGGAGGAGATGCGCCGTGGCCAGGAGCTGCGGATGGCGCGCGGCATCGAGGAGATGCTCGAGCGCACGCTGGGCGTGGGCCGGGTGCGCGCCGAAGCCTCGATCGATCTCGATTTCGAGCGTGTGGAGCTGCGCGAGGAGCGCTTCGACGCCGATAATCAGGTGCCACGCAGCACCCAATCCAGCAGCGAAACCAGCCGTGGTGCGGAGCCGGGCAGTGTTTCGGTGGCCAATAACCTGCCCGGAAGTGAAGCCAATACTGGCAGTGCCAGCACCGAATCGCGGCAGGAGGAGACGACCAATTTCGAGATTGGCCGCACCACCCGCAATTCGTTGCGTGAACATCCGGTTATTCGCCGCCTTTCGGTGGCGGTGCTGGTCGATGGTGTGGCCGAGCCGGTGGAGGCGGGCCCGCCGCGCATTCGCGAACGCACGGCCGAGGAACTGGCAAGGCTGAGCACGCTGGTGCGCGGCGCCGTGGGCTTCAATGAGCAGCGCGGCGATAGGGTTGAGGTGGTCTCCATGCGCTTTGCCGAGCCCGAGGCGCCGCCGCCGCCGGGGATGCTGGGCATCGATCTGCCGCAGGCGATGGTGGCAAGGCTGGTGGAGACGGGGGTGCTGGCGCTGGTGGCGCTGCTGGCCATTTTGTTGGTGGGCCGGCCGCTGGCGCGGCGCCTGGCCATCGCGCTGGCGCCGCAGCCGGCGCTGGCCGGTGCCATGGCCGCACCCGCCCTGAACAGTGCCGGCCAGCCGATGATGGCGGCTGCGCTGCCCGACGCCACGCCTGGACAGGCCTTGGCAAGGGCCGAGCAGGATGGCGGTCTGGAGAAGATCGAGACCCATGTCCGGCCCTCCTCCATCCAAAAGCTGGCGGCGATCGTGCAAACCCAGCCCGATGCGGCGATGACCGTGCTTCGGGGCTGGATGTCGGAGGATGACGACCTATGAGCCGCTTGCTGAAAGGCGCGAATAAGGCCGCGGCCATCATCCTGGCCCTGGGCGAGGAGGATGCCGCACCGCTCTTCGAGCGGATGCATCAGGATGAAATTCGCGACCTTTCGGCCGCCATGGCGGCGCTGGGGCCCATGGCCCCGGCCGAGGTGGAGGCGGTGCTGAACGAATTTTGCGAAACCATCGGCCAGCCGGGCAAAATCTTCGGCAGCCTGGCCAGCACCGAGCGCATGCTGCTCAAGACCCTGCCGCCCGACCAGGTGCGGCAAATCATGGAGGATCTCAGCGGCCCGGCCGGCCGCACCATGTGGGAAAAGCTGGGCAATGTGAATGAGGCGGTGCTCGCCAATTACCTCAAGAATGAATACCCGCAGACCATTGCCGTGGTGCTGTCCAAGATCCGCCCCGAGCATGCGGCGCGCGTCCTGTCCCTGCTGCCCGATCGCCTCGCCATGGAGGTGGTGATGCGCATGCTGCGGATGGAGAATGTGCAGAAAGAGGCGCTGGAGGGTGTGCAGCGGACGCTCAAGGGCGAGTTCATGTCCAACCTCGCACGCACCCAGGCGCGCGACAGCCACGAGATCATGGCCGAGATCTTCAACAATCTCGACCGTGCCTCGGAAGGGCGCATCATGGCCTCGCTGGAGGAGCGCAATCGCGAGAGTGCCGAGCGCATCCGCAGCCTGATGTTCACCTTCGAAGATCTTCGCCGGCTCGACGGCCCAGGTATCGCCACGCTGTTGCGCGCATTTGATAGCGAGAAGCTCCTGTTGGCACTCAAAGGCGCCTCGCCCGAACTGCGCGAATTGTTCCTCAGCAATATGACCGGGCGGGCCTCGAAGCTGATGCGTGACGATCTCGCCGCCATGGGCCCTGTTCGCCTCAAGGATGTGGATGTGGCGCAGGCCGCCCTCGTGGTCGCCGCCAAAGAACTTGCAGCCCAAGGCCAGATTACCCTGGCCGAAGCGCGCGATGAGGAGATGACCGAATGAGCGACACGCCCGAAGCCTTCCAACCGGCCAGTGCCACCGAACTCGCGGCCAAGCGCAGCGGCGCCATGGGCCCGCGCGATGTGGAGGCGGCCTATGACATTCCGGTGCAGGTCTCTGCCGTGCTGGGGCGCGCCACCATGCAGGTGTCGCAATTGCTCAAGCTCGGCCGCGGCGCGGTGGTTGAACTCGACCGAAAACTGGGTGAGGCGGTTGATATTTATGTCAATAATCGCCTTGTCGCACGCGGCGAGGTGGTGATGGTTGATGATAGCCGCCTAGGGATCTCGATGACCGAAATCGTGAAATCCGACAGGGGCGGCTGATGGCACGCCTGCTCATCATCGGCACGCTGGAGGGGGAATTGGGCCAGGCGGGCCGGCTGGCCCATGCCCGGGGTGCGCGGCTGCTGCAGGCCGATGGCACCATGGCGGCGCTGGAGGTGCTGCGCAGCCAGGGCGCTGACCTTGTCTTCTGCGACATCGCCCATGACGTCGCTTGGCTGGTGCAAACCCTGCTGGAGGAGCGCATCGCCACCCCCGTCATCGCCTGCGGCCGTACTCATGATGCCGAGGCGGCGTTGCGGGCGATTCGCGCCGGCGCACGGGATTTCCTGCCCCTGCCGCCCGATGCTGAGCTGATCGCCGCCATGCTCGCCGCCGTCTCCGGCCATGATGACGCGCCGGTGGTGCAGGATGGCCAGATGCGCGCGCTGCTCGAGCGTGCGGCGCAGGTCGCGCGCAGTGAGGCCTCGGTGCTGATCACCGGCGAGAGCGGCACGGGCAAGGAGGTGATGGCGCGGCATATCCATGCCGCCTCGCGCCGCGCCCGTGGGCCCTTTGTCGCGCTCAATGTGGCGGCGCTGCCGGAAAGCCTGTTGGAGAGCGAGCTGTTCGGCCACGAGAAAGGCGCCTTCAGCGGCGCTGTCGCCGCCCGGCGCGGCAAGTTCGAACAGGCCGATCGCGGCACCATCCTGCTCGATGAGATCGGCGAGATGCAGCCGCATTTGCAGGCCAAGCTGCTGCGCGCCATTCAGGAGCGCGAGGTGGACCGGCTA
>NZ_JBBARU010000123.1:0-5722 GCF_040399605.1 Rhodovarius sp.
CCTTGAATCAACCCTCCGTCCGCGCCGCAAGCTTTTTAATAGGTCCTGAGCCTAGAGCCAGCTGCTGGGATGACCAGGGTGAGGGGCGCTGCTTGCAGGCGCGCGCGGCCGGCCTGCCAGGCAACGCAGCAGCAGGTCAACGAACACTGGTTAAAATACAGTGATGGATTTTGGTCGGAGCGGCGGGATTTGAACCCACGACCCCCGATCCCCCCGGAGGGGCGTTCTCGATCATTAATGTTATTAAATTTCCGATGATTAGGTCGAGAGCAACGTCATACCAAGTTTCTACCATGACAACCCAGGCGCGCCAGTTTTGGGCGCAACAAGCCTGGGCGCGCGGGTGGATGCCCCCACCGCCCTGGGCGGGTGAACTGACCGTCCCGCCTGTGCTGCTGGTGGCCGAGGATATTGGCGGCTGGTGCTTCACCGACGACGAGTTACCATGCACCGCGGTTCGGCTTGGTACCGGTGGCGGCTGCGCAGCGGCCGATGGCCCCGTGGGAAGATCCAGCGAGCGCTCTTCAGCGCCGTGCCGACCAAGCCGCCCAGCGGCCGGAGAAGCACCCGCCCTGCTGAACGCCGCCAGCAGGCTGCTGAAAACGAATAGCCAGCGAAAACAAGATCGAGGTGCTTTGCCCCTGCATTACGCCAGGACGAAACTGAGTTTCCTCCATCTTCGTTCGATTATTCACGTTAGAAATTTTCAAAGGTCCAGGAAAATCATTTTCCGGGTGGGAGAGCGCGGCAGGGCAAAGCCCTTTTGCTCTTTTCGTCCGCAATCAGAAATTTTCCGCAGCCAGCACCTCGACCTTCAGCTTGATGCCAGGCGGCATAATTCCCTCGATCAGATCGCTACGCAGGCGGCGATAGACCTGCGTGGCCAGGGTGGTGGGCCACGCGAGAGCGGGATGTGGCGTCATGTCGCCGGAGTGCGGCGGGTCGCAAATCTCACCAACAACATTGCGCAGCTGACATCGTCGATATAAAATCCAGAAGACCCCGGACAACAATTTTTTGGTGGATGGCTGACAGGGCGCAACCTCGCCCAGCACAGTGCTGCGAAGACGGTGCAGGCTGTCAAGGGAAGGGAATCGAAGAATGTTGCATCGTCGCCGAGATCTTGCCGGACTGGCCGGCCTGGCTCTGGCCGCGCCGGCCCTGCGCTCTGCCTGCGCCCAGGCCGCCTGGCCCGAACGCCCGGTGCGCCTCATCATCCCCTTCGCCGCCAGCGGTGGTGCTGACACCTTCACCCGCCTGCTGACCGAACCGCTGGGCCAGGCCTTCGGCCAGCCCTTCGTGGTGGAGAATCGTCCCGGTGGCGGCGGTGTCATCGGCACAGATGCCGTGGCCCGGGCCACCGATGGCCATACGCTGATGATGCTGACGGTGACGCATACGGCGAACGAGACGCTGATGCCGAACCGCCCCTATGTGCTGATGCGGGATTTTGCGCCGGTCGCCTGCCTTAATCGCACCTATCAGGTGCTGGCGGTGAATGCGAATTTCCCGGCAAGGAACGTGGCGGAGTTGATCGCGCTGGCGAAGGCGCGGCCCGGCACGCTGGATTACGCATCCTCCGGCCCCGGAACGCCCTATCATATCGCCTTCGAGGTGTTCAGCCACGCCGCCGGCATCCAGGTGCAGCATCTGCCCTTCCGCCTCAGCGGCGATGCCCGCAACGCCATCGCCGGAGGCACCGTGCCGATGATGTTCGACGGCATTGCCACCATGATGCCGCTGATCCAGTCCGGCCGGGTGCGCGCCTTGGCCACCACCGGCCCGGTCCGCTCCTCCCTGATGCCAGACATCCCGACCGTGGCGGAGACGGTGCCGGGCTACGAGCAGGTGGGCTTCAACGGGGTGATGGCGCCGGCCAGCATGCCGCCCGCCCTGGTGCAGCGGCTGAACAGGGAGATCAACCGCATCCTCGGCACGGACACCATCAAGGCCGCCTTCGCGCGGCTGGGCGCTGAGATGGCCCCGATGAGCGTGGCGGAGTACGACACGCTGCTGCGTACCGATATCGAACGCCGGCGGCAATGGATTCGCCTCGCCGGCATCCAGCCGCAATGACAGGAAGCCGCATGGTCTCGTTCATCCTCAACGGCGCGCCGGTGGCGCTGGATCTGGCGGAGCACGTGCCGCTGCTGGGCGCGCTGCGCGGCCCAGCGGGCCTGTCTGGCCCGCATTTCGGCTGCGGGGTGGAGGCATGCGGCGCCTGCGCCGTGCTGCTGGACGGCGTGCCTACCATGTCCTGCGCCCTGCCGCTGGGCGTGGTGGCGGGCCGGTCGGTGACGACGGTGGAAGGCCTCGGCACGCCGGCGGCGGCGCACCCGTTGCAGACGGCCTTCCTGGAGGAGCAGGCGGGACAATGCGGCTATTGCCTGCCCGGTATCCTGATTGCGGCGGCGGCGTTGCTGCGCGCCAATCCTGCGCCGGATGACGCGGCGGTGCGCCAGGCGCTGGATCCGCATCTGTGCCGCTGCGGCAGCCACAATCGCATCGTCCGCGCCGTGCTGCGCGCGGCCGCAAGCATGAGGGAAGCCGTTGCCGCATGAACACGCCGCCAAAGCTGCCGGCGAGCCTGCAGACCAATCCGCGCCTGTCCCGCTGGCTCGACTTTCCGGGCCAGGGCCGGGTGACGATCCGCCCCGGCAAGGTGGAGATCGGCCAGGGCATCCTGACGGCGCTGTCGCAGATTGCGGCGGATGAGCTAGATGTGGCGCTGTCGCGCATCGAGGTGCAGCCGGTGGCGACACCGGACAGCCCAGATGAGGGTGTGACGTCCGGCTCGCTTTCCGTCCAGAATAGCGGCGCGGCCCTGCGCCATGTTTGCGCTGAAGCCCGCGCCATCTTCCTGCAGGTTGCGGCGCAGCGCAGCGGCGCGACGGTCGGGGATCTGCGGGTGGAGGATGGCGTATTCTTCGGCCCGAACGGCGCCGTGGGGTCCTATTGGGAGTTAGCGGCGCAGCAACTGCTGGACAGCGACGCCACGCCCGGCGCCCGCGCCAAGCCCCCCGCCGCGCGCCGCATCGCGGGCACTTCCTCCCTTCGCCGCGACCTGCCGGACAAGGTGTTTGGCGTGGCGCGCTTCCTGCACGACCTGCGGCCTGACGGGCTTTGGCACGCGCGCATTATCCGCCCACCCTCCCGCGCCGCAACGCTGCTTGACGTGCCGGAGATCGCCTTGCCCGGCGCGGCCCGCATCGTCCGCGACGGCAGCTTTGTGGCCGTGCTGGCGGAGGCCGAGCACGAGGCGGAGGCGGCGGCGGCCAGCCTTGCCGCCGCGCTGCGCTGGGCCGAGCGAGACACGCTGCCCGATGAGGGCGCGATGGAGGAGTGGCTGCGCGGCGCGCAGGCCAATCATGCGGTGGCGCAGCAGCGCAGCGCCGAGGACGCGCCAGCCCCCACCCAGCGCGTCACCGCCAGCTTCTTCCGCCCACCCATCGCCCATGCCTCCATTGGCCCATCCTGCGCAATTGCGCAGTGGCATGGGGAGGCGGTAGAAATTTGGTCGCATACCCAGGGCCCCTACAACCTGCGCATGGACATAGCGAAGGCGCTGCGCATGCCGCAGGAGGCGGTGATAATCCGCCATGTGGAAGGTGCGGGCTGCTACGGCCATAACGGCGCTGATGACGTTGCGCTGGACGCGGCCTTGGCGGCGCGCGGCGCTGCGGGTCGCCCAGTGCGCGTGCTGTGGAGCCGTGCGGATGAACTCGGCTGGTCGCCAGTCTCTTCCGCCATGGTGGTCGATGTGGATGCGGCGCTGGATGCGCAGAATGCCATTTCCAGCTTCCAGGTGGATGTCATCAGCAACGGCCATTCCTCCCGCCCCGGCCGCGGCAAGCTGCCGACGCTGCTGGCGGCGGCCGATCTTGCCGAGCCCTTCGCCGTGCCGCCGGCCATCAATCACGGGCTGGAACGCGGCGGCAGCGCGCATCGCAATGCGGTGCCACTGTACCGCATGCCCAACCTCCGCGTGACGCTCAGCACGGTGACGGACATGCCCTTCCGCACCTCCGCCATGCGCGGGCTTGGCGCGCCGGTGAATGTATGGGCGCTGGAATCGGTGATGGACGAACTCGCCGGCCTGGCGGGCGAGGACAAACTCGCCTTCCGCCTGCGCCATCTGGACGACGAACGCGCCGCCGCCGTGCTGCGCGCCGGCGCTGAGATGGCCGGCTGGGAAGACCGCACAAGGCGGGAGGGCAGCGGCCTCGGCATGGCGGTGGCGCGCTACAAAAATCTCGGCGGCTGGTGCGCTGTCTTCGCCGAGATCGAGGCCGAGGAGGTGATCCGGGTGGGCCGGATCTGGATCGCCGCCGACCTGGGCGAGATCGTGAACCCCGATGGCGCGGCGAATCAGCTGGAAGGCGGCGCCATTCACGCCACCAGCCAGGCGCTGAAGGAGGCCGTGCGCTTCGACCGTCGGCGCATCACCAGCGATAGCTGGGAGGCCTATTCGATCCTGCGCTTCTCCGAAGTGCCGGCGGTGGAGGTGAAGCTGCTCGACCGTCCTGAGATGCCGCCGCTCGGCGCCGGCGAACCCTCCTTCGGCCCGACGGTCGCTGCTATTGCCAATGCAATCCATGACGCGCTGGGCGTGCGCCCCCGGGTGATGCCTTTCACACCCGAAAACCTCGCCAACGCGCCGCAAAGGCCCTGACATGCCCGAGGAGATCACGCTGACCCTCGGCTGCTTCGAGACCGATCGCGTGCGGCCCATCCTGGATGGCCGCATCCGCATCCCCGGCATGCGCTTCCAGCGTGAGCCGGGGGAGCCGCAGGACCTGTTCCGCCGCGCGCTGCGGGATAAGGCTTTCGACGTTACCGAATTGTCGCTCTCCTCGCACATGGTGACCACGGCGCGCGGCGATGCGGCCTATATCGGCGTGCCGGTCTTTCCCTCCCGCGCCTTCCGGCATTCGGCCGTCTATATCCGTAAGGATCGGGGAATTCGCGGCGCAGCGGATCTGGCTGGGCGGCGCATCGGTTTGCCGGAATATCAGCAGACGGCGGCATTGTGGGTGCGCGGCATGCTGCGCGAAACCTACGGCGTGGACACCCGCAGCATCGCCTGGCGCATCGGAGGTTTGGAGCAGCCGGGGCCTGGGGAACGGGTGGCGCTGAGCCTGCCGCCGGAGCTTGATGTGCGGCCTATCGGGGCCGGTGAAAGTCTCAACGGCTTGCTGGCGGCGGGCGAAATTGACGCCATCATCGGCCCCCGCCCGCCTTCCTGCTTCACCACCCAAAGCGCGCCAGTCGAGCGGCTATGGCCGGACTACCGGGCTGAGGAGGAGCGCTATTTCGACGCCACCGGCTTCTTCCCCCTGATGCATTGCATTGCATGGCGGTGCGGAAGGACGTGGCGGCCGCGCATCCCTGGCTTCCGGCGGCGCTGTTCAGAGCCTATGCCGAGGCCAAGGCGTTGGCGCTGGCCGAGCTTGCGATGATAAATGTGCCTCGCGTTTCGCTGCCTTGGATAGCGGCAGAAGCAGCGACCCAGACCGCGCGCTTCGGCGGCGATCCCTGGCCCTACGGGTTCTGGCGCAACCGCGAGGAGATCGCCGCCATGCTCCGCTTTGCGCGGGAGGACGGGCTGGTGGCCGCGCCCTTGGCGCCGGAAGATCTGTTCGATCCGACGACGCTGGAACTGAGCTGCTAGTGTCCTGATTCCGTAGTTCCTCCGATTTGGAGGGTGCGCTGACAGAAGCGC
>NZ_JBBARU010000124.1:0-5593 GCF_040399605.1 Rhodovarius sp.
ACCGTTACCCACTCATCCCTTTTCGTAGGGTTTTGGCGGGGTATTGGGCGGAATCCCGACCAGAAGAAAATGTCAGACCCTCCGAATCAGCGCCCAAATGAACCACGTCACCATCATGGACCCCGCCTTCAAGCAGCAATGTGGCCAGGTGATCCTGCACAGAGCGTTGAATAACCCGCTTCAGCGGCCGCGCCCCGTAGATTGGATCGTAGCCGGCCTCTCCCAGCCAAGTCAGCGCTGCGCCATCCACCTCCAGGGTGATCTGCCGCGCCTCCAGCAGCGAGCGCAGCCGCGCCAACTGGATATCAACTATGGCGGCCATATTCTCCCGCGCCAGGCGGCCGAACAGCACCACTTCATCAAGGCGGTTGAGAAATTCCGGCCGGAAACGCTCCCGCACCGCGCGCATCACCGCAGGCCGCGCCTCATCCACATCCGCCCCATCAGGCAGTTCCGACAAGGCCTGCGAGCCCAAATTTGAGGTCAAGACAATGATACAATTGCGGAAATCCACAGTACGCCCCTGCCCGTCCGTCAGCCGGCCGTCATCAAGCACCTGCAGCAGCACGTTGAAGACATCATCATGGGCCTTCTCCACCTCGTCGAAGAGAATGACCTGGTAGGGGCGCCGGCGGACAGCCTCGGTCAGCGTGCCGCCCTCTTCGTACCCGACATAGCCAGGCGGCGCGCCGATGAGGCGAGAGACGGCGTGCTTCTCCATGAACTCGCTCATGTCGATGCGCGTCATTGCCCGCTCATCATCGAATAGATAGGCGGCGAGCGATTTTACCAACTCGGTCTTGCCCACACCGGTCGGCCCCAGGAACAGGAAGGAACCAATTGGCCGATTCGGGTCCTGCAGCCCTGCCCTTGCCCGGCGTACTGCCTTGCTGACAGCCTCCAGCGCCTCCTGCTGGCCCACCACGCGGCGGCGCAGTTCATCCTCCATCCGCAGCAGCTTCTGGCGTTCGCCTTCCAGCATCTTCTCCACCGGAATGCCGGTCCAGCGGCTGACCACGGCGGCGATGCCTTCCTCGGTCACCGCCTGATTGACCAGCTTGCCCTCGCCCGCGCCGGCCTCGGCCAATTCTTTCTCGAGGCCGGGAATAACGGAATAGCGCAGCTCCGCCGCCCGGTTCAGGTCGCCCTTGCGTTCCGCCAACTCCTGTTCGGTGCGGGCATGGTCCAGCTTTTCCTTGATCTGCTGGCTTTCCACCACGCGGCCCTTTTCCGAGGCCCATTCGGTGGTGAGTTCGCCGGATTTCTCCTCCAACTCGGCGAGTTCCTTCTCCAGCTTGGTCAGGCGGTCACGGCTGGCTGCATCCTCCTCCTTCTGCAATGCCGCGCGCTCGATCTTGAGTTGCAGGACGCGGCGGTCCAGTTCGTCCAGCTCTTCGGGCTTGCTGTCCACCTGCATGCGCAGCCGGCTCGCCGCCTCATCGATCAGGTCGATCGCCTTATCGGGTAGAAAGCGATCCGTGATGTAGCGGTTGCTCAGCGTCGCCGCGGCCACCAGGGCATTGTCGGCGATGCGCACGCCATGATGCAGCTCGTATTTTTCCTTGATGCCGCGCAGGATGCTCACCGTATCCGCCACCGAGGGCTCGCCGACAAAGACCGGCTGGAAGCGCCGCGCGAGCGCCGCGTCTTTTTCCACATGCTTGCGGTACTCGGCCAGGGTGGTGGCACCGATGCAATGCAACTCGCCGCGCGCGAGTGCCGGCTTCAGCAGGTTAGACGCATCCATGGCGCCATCCGCCTTGCCCGCACCCACCAGCGTATGCATTTCATCGATGAAGAGGATGACCTGGCCGGCAGCATCCTCCACCTCTTTCAGTACGCCCTTCAGCCGCTCCTCGAACTCGCCGCGATATTTCGCCCCGGCGACCATGGCGCCAAGGTCGAGCGACATCACCCGCTTGCGGGCCAGGGCCTCGGGCACATCGCCGCGGATGATGCGCAGGGCGAGCCCTTCCACAATCGCCGTCTTGCCCACGCCGGGCTCGCCGATCAGGACAGGGTTGTTCTTGGTGCGCCGGGCCAGCACCTGGATGGTGCGGCGGATTTCCTCATCACGGCCGATCACAGGGTCCAGTTTTCCGGCCCGCGCCAGTTCGGTGATGTCCTTGGCGTATTTCTTCAGCGCGTCGAAATTTTCTTCTGCGCCGGCGCTTTCCACCTTGCGGCCCTTGCGCATCTCGGCGATCGCCGCCTCCAAGGCGGCCGGCACCAGACCTGCGGCGCGCAGGGCGCGTCCGGCGGGGGTGTCGCTGGTGGCAAGCGCCAGCAGCACACGATCCTGTGCCACAAAGGCGTCGCCCGCCTTTTTTGCCCCCTGTTCGGCAGCGTCGAGCACCCGCACCAATTCGGTGGAGACCTGGGGTTGGCCGGCGCCGCCGCCCTGCACGGCGGGGATGCGCTTGAGTTCGGCATCCATCGTGGCCAGAGCGGGTGCCGGGTCGGCCTTGGCGGCGCGGATCAGGCCGGCGGCGGCGCCTTGCGCGTCATCCAGCATGGCCTTGAGCAGGTGCTCAGGCGTGATGCGCTGGTGGTATTCGCGAATGGCAATGGTGCCAGCGGCTTGCAGGAAGCCGCGCGCACGTTCGGTGAATTGTTCAATATCCATGGTATGTCCCTTTCCAGGCAACCGCTCCGCCGGTCCCTAACGCGGCAACCGGGGGGAGCGTTCCAATGCTATGGAATTGGGGATCGGCGGGGGGGCGCTTCAAGGGGCCAGGGCGCGGATCAGTCGAGCATGAAGGGGGCGTAGTGCTCCAAGATGCCATCCATGCAGCCGGGGCCGTGTTCCTGCTCGATGCCTAATTTGTTTTCCAGTGTCGCCGCGGCGCCGAGCAGAAATGATGGTAGGGCAGCGCGTATCAGGTCTTCAGGGCCAGCATAGACGTCATAATCACCATCATTGCCGTGTATGGCGAAACGCCGTTTTTCGTCCCAGACCATATGGTAGCCAGTGCGGTGGATATCGAAGAAATAATCCAATTTTTCCTCATTCCAATCGAGTTCCCAAACTGGCGATAATTTTGGCAATACCGGATAAAGAGATGCCCCAAGCAGTATGGTAATGCCGTATCTACGAAGTGCGGGCAGCAACGGACCAAGCAATTCCTCATCGGGCAGCTTGTATCCGATGCTTGGGACCATCTGCACCTTCCAGCCGTGACGGCCCAACCAATCATTTGATAAGCGCGAGCCATCCTGCCCACTCGGTGTCCGGAACGCCTCGAGCATCTCAACAGCCTCGCTGAGCAGTTTGACCTGCCGATCACGCAGGCCAGCCCGCTTGAAATCCTTATCAAGATCGTTATTACGGAAGTATTCTTCTGGGTTTGGTGGATCGTACATGTCCGTTCCCCTTAATACCGAAATTTGTCGGTGATCGTGCTACCCCAATGATTAGAGCCACCTTTGGGGGTGCCTATTTCGAGTGTTGGCCTGCCATCGTAGCCCGGCGTTGTGCTGGGACGGATAGTTGCTGTGCGCCCATCCTCCAAACGGTGCACGATATGGCCGTTGTCGGTGATGTGGGTCTCTCCGGTCGGCCGCAACCGCTGCAAATCTGCCGCACGCCGGGCCTCCCCGCCGCCGCGCTCCCATTGGTCGACATGTCGTCGCGTTGGGCTCATCCAGCGGCCATCATCCCGCAAATCCTGGACCACATCCCGACCATCCGTCCCCAGCCGTCTTTCGCGAGGCAGTGGCGCCGTACGGTTGCGCGGCACGCCGCCACCTCGGCCGTCGGCAGGGCCGCGCAGGATACGGAATAGGGAGTTGCGCCACCAATTGGCCAGATGGACGTTCGCGTCGCCCGCAGGCGTGCCAGCAATATCTGTCCCTTCCGTCGCATGGCTCGACGGCGTTCGCCGCCAATGCGCGGAAACCCAATGCCCATCGCGCATATAGGCACGCACCCAAACCGTGTTGCGCGCGGCTCCGTCGCTTGGGTTTAAAGCACGGAAGCCCTGCCCAACCCAATTCTGAAACGCGCCGCGTTCCGGATGGCCGACCCGCCAGTAGCGCTCATCCGCCACGGCCGCACGCAAATCACTTTCAGTTATTCGAACGATCCGTGACATCGTTCACTCCTGACTAGTGGAATGTTTTCCTAATTTATTCCAGGATAATAGTCAGGGATAGTTTTCTTCTCATCCTTCTAAAAAGACATGGCCGGCCACTACTCCGGGGCGCCCCAGAGCAGACGCCCATCGCCACGCGGTGAGACCTGCGTGGATCAATCGAGCATGAAAGGGGCGTAGTGCTCTAAAATATTGTCGAGGCAGCCTTTGCCAAACTCAACCTCCACATCCTGTCTGAGTTGATCGGTCGCGTCCTCGCCGATCCAACCCTCTGGGAGCGCTGCGCGAACAAACCACGGCGGGCCGCAGCAGATCGCATAGTGTTGAGCGTCGGAATGAATGGCGAAGCTTCTGCCCTCGTCAAAGGCCATAACGGTTCGGCCGTCATGCGCTTCGAAAAAGCGGCCCAAATGGTCAGGGGTCACCTGCATCCGCCAGATGGCCGCAGGCCGATCCGGCGGGGGCTCGAAGACGCCCCCAAGCAGGGAATTGGCTCCCATGTCGCGCACCGCGCCAATGAGTGGCGTCGTGGAGTTGGCGTCCAGAGCGGCCAGGTCCCAATGGGCGATCAATTGAACACGCCAGCCCCTTTCGCCCAGCCAGGCATTGGACATCCGACTGCCAAGCAATCCGCTCCGGTATCGGAACGTCTCTAGCATCAACCAGCCTGCATCGAGATACGCGCGCTGATGCTGGGGTGAACCCGCGCGGGGTATCTCACCAAGCGAGGGCAGGACTGCGCCGCTCGGCGGCTGCGGAAGATTGTTGTTCATCATCATGGGCTCCCCGGAATGGAAGGATACCGAAACTTGTCGGTTTGATCGAAGCGTGCAGGACCTCGTGACTGGCTGGGTTGAGCGATTTCAAGCGTGTTGACGCCTTCCGAACCAGGGCTTGTGCTGGCACGGAGGGTCGCAATCCGTCCATCGGCCAGCCTGTATCGCAATACGCCTTCGCCCACGATCTCGGGTTCGCCGACTGGTCGCAGACGCATGAGATCAATTTCCCGACCTAGCGTGCCGCCTGGGCGTCGCCATTGATCGCCATTGGGATGGAAAGGCCCAACCCATTCGCTCCGATCGCGAAGTTCCGCAGTGTGATCGCGGTTACGATCATCGGTTATGCGTTCGCGCGGGATGGGTTCTTGCCGGGGTGGCGGGCGCTCTTCCCTCGGCCGTAAAGGCCGTTGGGTTTGTGTTGGGCGCGGCCGCACCGGACCACGCATGACCAACGTAGGCGTTATCTCGCCTTCTACAGAGGGCGGGTTTAGGTGCTGCAAGACATGACCGTGGCGACCCGGCGTGCCCCTGAAATGTGAAGACACCCAATGACCACCGCGCATATACGCCCGCACCCAGACGGTGGTCCTTGCCTCGCCATCACTCGGGTTCAGCCCCCGAAAGCCCTGGCCAACCCAATTCTGAAACGCGCCGCGTTCGGGATGGCCAGAGGTGGCTCGGGAAATTCGGACAGCCCGATAACTGGATTTCCTGCCTGAC
>NZ_JBBARU010000125.1:0-5497 GCF_040399605.1 Rhodovarius sp.
TGACGAAGGGCTCTTCCGCCGGCTTGCCACCGCAATACATCAGTACGCCGAAAGAGATGCACCAGAGCAGGAAGAAAATGCGCGCCACTGGACGGAAATTCATCGAGCGCACCTTAGATGAGTCCAACCAAGGTACCGCGAACCACACGAGGATGGAGCTGAACATTAGTATGACGCCGCCCAGCTTGTCCGGCACCGCGCGCAGAATGGCGTAATAGGGCAGGAAGTACCATTCCGGCACGATATGCGCGGGCGTGCTGAGCGGGTTGGCCGGGATGTAATTGTCCGGGTGGCCGAGATAATTCGGCGAGAAGAACACCAGCGCCGCGAAGACCATCAGATACACCACGATGCCGACGGTGTCCTTGATGGTGTAGTAGGGGTGGAAGGGGATGGTGTCCTGCGGACCCTTCGGCTCCACGCCCAGCGGGTTGTTCGAGCCGGTGATGTGCAGTGCCGCCACATGCAGGAAGACCACACCCACGATCATGAAGGGCATGAGGTAATGCAGGGCGAAGAAGCGGGTCAGCGTGGGATTGTCGACCGAGAAGCCGCCCCAGAGCAGGGTGACGATAAAATCACCCACCACAGGGAAGGCCGAGAAGAGGTTGGTGATCACCACCGCGCCCCACAGCGACATCTGGCCCCAGGGCAGCACATATCCCATAAAGGCCGTAGCCATCATCAGCAGGAAGATGGTCACGCCAAGCATCCACAGCAGCTCACGCGGCGCCTTGTAGGAACCGTAATAGAGACCGCGGAAAATGTGGATATACACCACGATGAAGAACATCGAGGCGCCGTTCATGTGAACATAGCGGATCAGCCAGCCATAATTCACGTCACGCATGATGCGTTCGACGCTATCGAACGCCATGAGGGTATTGGGCTGGTAATGCATCGCCAGGAAGATGCCGGTCGCGATCATGATCATCAGATTGATCATGGCGAGCGCGCCGAAATTCCAGAAATAATTGAAGTTACGAGGGGTCGGAAAGGTCCCGTATTCCTTCTGGATCATGGTAATGACGGGCAGCCGCTCGTCAACCCAACGCAGCAGGGGGTTCTTCACTTCACTCTTATGTAGGCCGAGCGCCATGGTGCGATGTTCCTATCGAATGGGCTGGGGAAGCGTTTGCGGACTGAAGCCTGGGCTTAGCCGATGCGGATCTGGGTGGGCGTGAGGAAGGTGTATTGCGGCACCGCCAGATTTGTCGGCGCGGGGCCTTTGCGGATGCGGCCGGAGCCATCGTAGTGGCTGCCATGGCAAGGGCAGAACCAACCGCTGTAATCGCCACGCACATCGGTGGGCCGCTGGCCCAGCGGCACGCAGCCCAGATGGGTGCACACACCCACCATCACCAGCCAATTGTCGCGCTGCACGCGCGACTGGTCGGTTTGCGGGTCACGCAATTCGGAGACGGGCACGGCGCGGGCGGTGGCGATCTGCTCGGCCGTGCGGTTGCGCACGAAGACCGGCTTGCCGCGCCACATCACCGTCACCGCCATGCCGGTGGCGATGGGTGCCAGATCGACCTCGGTGCTGGCCATCGCCAGCACATCGCGTGCGGGGTTCATCGAGGAGATGAAGGGCCACACGATCGCGCCCACGCCCACCGCCGCGAAGGCGGTGGCGCTCAGCGCCAGGAAATCGCGCTTGGTCGCCTGCGGAGCGCCCGCGGGCGGCGCGCTGGGTTGGGTTGCCATATCAGCCATCGAATTTCGGTCCCTGCATCATCAGCACCTAATAGAGTCCCAAGCGCGGGAAAAGCCGGGCATCAGACGGCCCTTCCTCATCCACGCTGCCCGGTCTCTCGCGCTGCACAGCGTATAAAGGCAGTATCTGCGAGGTGACAACCGGCAGGGCCGGAAGCAAGCGGGAAGAAAATGAGCAAAGCACCTGAAAATCCCTTCATAAACCCGGCGCGGGGCTGGTTTGAGAGCCTGCGCGACGGGATTTGTTCTGCATTCGAATCAATTGAGGATGATCTGCGCGAAGGCCCGCATGGAGCACTCCCGCCCGGCCGCTTCGAGCGCACCGCCTGGGATAGGCCCGAGGGCGGCGGGGGCGTGATGAGCGTGATGCGCGGCCGGGTCTTCGAAAAGGTAGGGGTGAATGTGTCCACCGTCTGGGGCGAGTTCAGCCCGGAATTCCGCAAGCAGATGTCAGGCGCGGAGGAGGATCCGCGCTTCCTCGCCACCGGTATTTCGCTGGTGGCGCATATGCGCAGCCCGCGGGTTCCGGCGGTGCATATGAACACCCGCTTCATTGTCACCACCCGCGCCTGGTTCGGCGGCGGCGGCGACCTCACGCCGATGGACCATGCCGCCCCGCATAGCCTCGAAGATGGCGAAACCTTCCATGCCGGCTTCAAGGCGGCCTGCGACAAGCATGACCCGGATTATTACCCGCGGTTCAAAAAATGGTGCGACGAATATTTCTTCCTGCCGCATCGTGATGAGCCGCGCGGCCTGGGTGGCATCTTCTATGATTACCTGGGCGACAAGACGCCAGGCCGGGGCATTGAGAATGATTTCGCCTTCACCCGCGATGTGGGCCAGGCCTTTCTCGACACCTATCCCCAGATCGTCCGCCACCGCATGCATGAGCCCTGGACCGAGGCGGAGCGCGCCCATCAGTTGATGCGCCGCGGGCGTTATGTCGAGTTCAACCTGCTGCATGACCGGGGCACGATTTTCGGCCTGAAGACCGGCGGGAATGTCAATGCCATTCTGATGAGCCTGCCACCTGAGGTGACCTGGTAGGGGCCGCCTCAGCGCGTCTGGGCGTGTTTGCTCGTCATGTGTCGATAGTCTGACAGGCAAGTTTGCGGTGGGTATATCCGGCAGCCCACCGCAACTGGGAGGCCGAAAAGGTGAGGCGGCAGAGCCGAATATGACGCAAGCACCGCCGCCTAAAGAACATACAACGAACATACTGTAATATTTTGCTTTCGGCAAAAAACAGCCATGGCGAGGATAGTGCATCAAACTAACGTAATGAAATTCAACAAAACTCATCATAACGCTCAGTAACGCAGTGGCGAATTTTCCCTTGAAGTGGGGGAAATGCCCATCTACAAACACCTTCAGCCCATATGAGGATGCAGCGCGCTCGGGGGGGCGAGCGGTCCGCAAATTGGGCTGGTAGGGCGAGCCGGTGGGGTCGGGGGGCCTCACCGGTCGCTTCTCCCTCCGGTCGCTGCCGGCGGGGGAGGCGCCGTCCCATCACCAGGCTGACAAAGGGCAGCCAGGCGTCTTTTCCCTCAGGTCGAATTTCTATCGGGGGATAACACGACATCATGGCTGCCGCGGAACCAATGCCATCAGGGAGCGCACAGTTCCGCGGGCGCTACATCAACAAGCTGGATGCGAAGAAGCGCGTCTCCATCCCCGCCGCCTTTCGCGCCGCCCTGGCTGGCCAGCCCCTCGTTCTGCGCCGTTCCAACCGCCTGGGCTGCATCGAGGCCTGGCCCGCCAGTCTGTTTGAAGCGTCGATCACGCCCATCACCCCCGCGGATGTGAACCTCGAGGAGGATGACGACAGCTTCTACGTCAATTACGCCGATACGGTGGATGCCACCCCCGATTCTGAGGGCCGGCTGATCATGGACGCCAAGCTGCTGGAGCATGCCGGCATAACCGATTCCATCGCCTTTCTGGGCAAGAACCACATTTTCGAGCTGTGGGAGCCCAGCGCTGCCGATGCGATGATCGAGGCCGCCCGCGCCCGCGCCCAGGCCCGCGCCATGACCCGGAGGCAGGGCGCATGAGCCATGTTCCGGTGATGCTGGAGGAGGTGCTGCACCACCTCGCCCCCGCGCCAGGCGAAACCCATCTCGATGGCACCTTCGGCGGCGGCGGCTATGCCCAGGCCATCCTGGCCTCCGGCTGCACCCTTTATGCGCTGGACCGCGACCCTGATGCGATTGCCCGCGGCGCCGCCCTGCTCGCCCGTCACCCCGGCCGGCTGCATCTGCTGCAGGCCTGCTTTGGCGATATGGTCTCGGTGCTGGCCGAAGGCGGTGTGACCCAGCTTGATGGCGTGGTGCTCGATTTGGGTGTCTCCTCCTTCCAGCTCGATGAGGCGGCGCGGGGCTTTTCCTTTCGCAGCGATGGCCCGCTCGACATGCGCATGGGCCATGACGGGCCGACCGCGGCCGATCTGGTCAATACCCTGCCCGAGGCCGAGTTGGCCGATATCCTCTACCAGTTTGGCGAGGAGCGGCATTCCCGCCGCATCGCCCGCAATATCGTGGCGGGCCGGCCATTCCACACCACCCTCGCTTTGGCCGAAGTGATCCGCAAATCGGTGCCGCGCGACCCATCGGGGATGGATGGCGCCACCCGCAGTTTCCAGGCGCTGCGTATCAGGGTGAATGACGAACTCGGCGAGATCGAGCGCGGGCTGGCGGGCGCGCTGTCGCTGCTGGCCCCGGGCGGGCGGCTGGTGGTGGTGTCCTTCCATTCGCTGGAAGACCGCATCGTCAAGCGCGTGCTGACCGAGGCGGCGGGGCGCGAGGCGCGGGCCTCGCGCCATGACCCTGCCTCCTGGGCGGTGCGCCCCACCGCCGCCCCCTACCGCCTGCTCACCCGCGGTGCCGAGCGCCCCGGCGAGGGGGAAACCCGCTCCAATCCGCGCGCCCGCTCCGCACGGCTGCGCGCCATCATCCGCCTTGAGGGACATCCCGCATGATCAAGCCCCTCTCGCTGCTCACCGGCATCGCCATGGCGGCCGCCATCGGCCATACCTTCGAGGTCAAGCGCTCGGTCACCGTTCTGGACCGGGAGCTGCGCGATATTCGCCGCGGGACTGAGGAGGTGGAGGGTCGCACCCAGTTGCTGCAGGCCGAATGGGCCCGGTTGAACGATCAGGAGCGCCTGCGCGGCCTGGCCGATCGCCACCTTGTGGGCCTCTCACCCATGCAATCGGGCCAGTTCCAGCGGCTGGATGAGGCGGTGCGCCGGCTGCCCGTCGCCGTGGCCTGGAACGCCCCCCCCTCGCCCTTCGCGGCGCGTGACGAAACCACCATGGCGCTGGCGGAAGCCTGGCTGACGCCGGCCACGGCCACGGCCGCCGCGCCTACTCCGGCCCCGGCCCCGGTCACGGCCACAGCCCCGGCCACGGCCACGGCCACGGCCTCGCCCGTGCCCCCGACCGCGACCGCCGCCGCCCGCCAGCCCGCCGCACAGCCGGCGGGCAATGCCGCTGCCGCCCAAGCTGTGACCACCATGGCGACCAGCGCCCAACCTAGCACCCCCGCCACCCGGCCTCCCGCCCCGCCCAGCAGCCCCGCGCGGGCCGCCGAGCCCGCCGCCCAGCGCCCCAGCCAGCTCGCCGATGCCGCCACCATGCGCGCCACCAGGGCCAGCGCCGTCATTCCCGAAGCCCCCACCCGCGCCGCCCAGAGCCTGCCGCCGGTGGCAGCCCCGCCCTCCCGCCAGGGCGAAGCGCCGGCCAGGCCGGCAGCGCCGCCGGCGGTATTGGCTGAGGCCC
>NZ_JBBARU010000126.1:0-5458 GCF_040399605.1 Rhodovarius sp.
TGCCGGCTGCTGGGGCTTTCCGATCTGGAAGTGGCGGTGACCACGACCATCGCGGCCCTGCCCACCGGGGCAAATGCGTTTTTAATGTCCAGCCGCTATGGCGTCGGCATGGCGGAGAGTGGGGCCGCGGTGCTGGTGAGTTCGGTGCTCTCGGTGGTGACGCTCTCGGTGGTGCTGGCACTGTTCACGCTGTAGCGAAAATCTCCGCCCAGGCGGCCATCAAGGCCCCGTCCACCTCCTCCATCGTCGCCGGCACGCCCAGCGCATGCAGCGATGTCACCCCATGCTCCGCCACACCGCATGGCACGATGCCGCCAAAATGCGACAAATCCGGCTCCACATTCAGCGCAATGCCATGCCAGGCCACCCAGCGCGTCACCCGCACGCCAATGGCGCCGATTTTCGCCTCCTGGCCATCCCGCGCCACCCAAATGCCCACCCGCCCCTCGCGCCGCTCGCCGCGAATGTGGAAACGCCACAGCGCGCGGATCATCCATTCCTCCAGCGCATGGACATAAGCGCGCACGTCCCGCGCGGCCACGCCACCATGCGGGTGCGTCAGGTCCAGCATGGCATAACCCACGCGCTGCCCCGGCCCGTGATAGGTCCATTGCCCGCCCCGCCCCGCCGCCACGGTGGGGAAGCGGGTTTCCTTCAGATCCTCAGGCTTGGCGGAGGTGCCGGCGGTATAGGTGGGGGGGTGCTCCACCAGCCACACCGCCTCGCCCGCTGTGCCGGCGCGAATGGCATGCGCCCGCGCCTCCATGGCCGCGATGGCGGGTGAATAGGGCGTAAGCCCCGCAGAGATGGCCCATTCGACGCCATGCAGCTGCCGGCCGGGCGGGATGGCGATGGCATTTTCCAGCATCCTGGCTTTATGGAGCGGCAGAGGCACCGTTGTAACCCGTCGCGACCTGGGTTATGCCAAGCCCGCGTGCGGCCATGGCGAAATGGTAGACGCGCTAGCTTGAGGTGCTAGTGGGGGAAACCCTGTGGAAGTTCGAATCTTCTTGGCCGCACCAATATGAGCCGTCAGCTGCTCGGCCTGCCGCTTTCACACTGGTCCCGTGCGTCCGCAGGCCAGGCGGTGTTCACTGCCTTGGTGCAAGCTGAAACAGCCCGCTGGGGCGGCATCGCCCGGGCTGCCAATATTCGCCTGGAATAGGCCTGCGGTTGCCTCAGGCCAGCGCAGCCCGCACATTGTCCCCTAGCTTCTGGGGGGCTTGTGATGGACGAAGATTTCCGCCGCGCGGCGCTTGATTACCACCGCCTGCCAAGGCCGGGAAAAATCAGCATCGAGCCCACCAAGCGCATGGCCACCCAGCGCGACCTGGGCCTGGCCTATTCCCCCGGCGTGGCGGCGGCCTGCGAGGAAATTGCCCGCAACCCCGACATGGCCTGGGAATACACCGCGCGCGGCAATTTGGTGGCCGTCATCACCAATGGCACCGCCGTGCTCGGCCTGGGCGCCATTGGCGCGCTGGCGAGCAAGCCGGTGATGGAGGGCAAGGCCGTCCTCTTCAAGAAATTCGCCGGGATCGACAGCATCGACATCGAAATCGATGAGCGCGACCCGCAGGCCTTCATCGACACCGTGGCCCGCCTCGAACCCAGCTTCGGCGCCATCAACCTTGAGGATATCAAGGCCCCCGAATGTTTCGAAATCGAGCGCGAACTCCGCGCCAGGATGAACATCCCGGTCTTTCACGATGACCAGCACGGCACCGCCATCATCGTCGCCGCTGCCGTGCGCAACGGGTTGCTGCTGCAGGGCAAAGAATTATCCGAGGTGAAGCTGGTCAATACCGGCGGCGGCGCGGCCGCGCTCGCCTGCCTCGACCTGCTGCTGGAAATGGGCCTCAAGCGTGAAAACGTGACGGTCTGCGATGTGGAAGGCGTGGTCTGGCAAGGCCGCCCGGGCACCGACCCCTATAAGGCGCGCTACGCCCAGCCCACCAATGCCCGAACCCTGGCCGAGGTGCTGGACGGCGCCGATGTCTTTCTCGGCCTCTCCGCGCCCAATGTGCTCAAGCCCGAATGGCTGGAAAAACTCGGCCCCAAGCCGCTCGTCCTGGCCCTCGCCAACCCCGACCCGGAAATCATGCCCGATTTGGTGCGGCAGCACCGGCCGGATGCCATCATCGCCACCGGCCGCACCGATTTTCCCAATCAGGTCAACAACGTCCTCTGCTTCCCCTTTATTTTCCGCGGCGCGCTGGATGCCGGCGCCACCACGATCAATGAAGCGATGAAGGTGGCGGCGGTGGAGGCCATCGCCGCCCTCGCCCGTGTCGAGGCCAGTGAGGTCGTGGCCGCGGCCTATGGCGGCGTCGCGCCGATCTTCGGCCCGGACTACATCATCCCCAAGCCCTTCGACCCGCGGCTCATCCTGGAAATCGCCCCGGCCGTGGCCCGCGCGGCGATGGAATCCGGCGTTGCCCGCCGCCCCATCGCCGATTTCGAAGCCTATCGGCGGGAGTTGGAACGCTTCGTCTTCCGCTCCGGCAACCTCATGCGGCCGCTCTTCGAGACGGCGCGCAGCCAGCCCCGCCGCGTCGTCTATGCCGAAGGCGAGGATGAACGCACCCTGCGCGCCGTGCAGACGGTGCTGGATGAAAGAATCGCCAGCCCCATCCTGCTCGGCCGCCGCGCGGTGATCCTCGAGCGCGCCAAATCCATGGGCCTGCGCCTGGATATGGACCACGCCGTCACCATTCTCGACCCACAGGAGGATGATGCGATCTTTGGGCCGCTCGAGGAGCTTTATGCCCAAAAGGTGGGCCGGCGCGGCATTCCACCCGATAGTGCCGGCCGGCAGATGCGGGTGAACCCCACAGTGGCTGCCGCCATGCTGCTGCAAACCGGCCAGGCGGATGCCGCCATTATCGGCGGCAATGGCGATTGGATGCGCCACTGGCACCATGCGCTCGATGTGGTGGGCAAATCCCCCAAGGTCTCCCGCGTTTATGCGCTCAGCGCGGTGATCGTGCCCAATGCCACGCTGTTCTTCGTCGATACCCATTTGCTGATTGATCCCAGCGCGGCGCAAATCGCCGAGATGACGATCCTGGCCGCCGCCCAGATCCGCGAATTCGGCATCACCCCCCGCGCCGCCCTGCTCAGCCATTCCAGCTTCGGCAATTCGCAGGCGCCAAGTGCCAAGAAAATGCGCGAGGCGCTGAGACTCATCCAGGCTGCCGAGCCGGGGCTGGAGGTGGATGGCGAAATGCATGCCGATGCCGCCCTATTGCCCGCCATCCTCCGCCGCGCCGTGCCCAGCACCCGGCTGACCGATACCGCCAATCTGCTGGTCATGCCCAATCTCGATTCCGCCAATATCGCCTTTAATCTGCTCAAGGCGGCGGCGGATGGGCTGCAGGTGGGCCCGCTGCTGCTGGGCATGAACCAGCCCATTGAGGTGCTGGTGAGCAGCGTCACCGCGCGCGGCATCGTCAATGTCACCGCGGCCGCAGTGGCGCAGGCGAATGGCTAGGCCATGATCGGTGCCGATGACATCGCCCAGGTCAGCGCCGATGGCATGCTTCGCTTTCGCGGCCAAATGCTGCGCTGCGCCCTGGGCAGCGGCGGCATCTCAGCCCGGAAACACGAGGGCGACGGCGCAACCCCCTGCGGCCTGTTGCCGCTGGAACGGGTGCTCTGGCGGGCCGATCGCGGCCCCAAACCCCAGGCGGCGGTGCGGGTGGAGCCCCTGGCCCCCAATGATGGCTGGTGCGATGATGAGACCCATGCCGATTACAACCGCCAGATCACCCTGCCGCATGACGCGCGGCATGAGGTGCTATGGCGTGAGGATGCGGTCTATGACGTGATCGGCGTGCTGGGCTGGAACATGGCGCCGGTCACCCGCGGCCGTGGCAGCGCGATCTTCCTGCACATCGCCCGGCCCGGCTTGGCGCCGACCGAGGGCTGCATCGCCCTGCCCGAGCGGGATTTGCGCGCCCTGCTGGCCCAGGGGCTGCGCGGGTTTCAGGTGGGATAGGCGCGCGCCCCGAAAATCGCGCTGCCCACCCGCACATGGGTGGCACCTTCCATGATCGCCGCCTCGAAATCGCCGCTCATCCCCATCGAGAGCACAGAGAGCCCATGCCGCGCCGCCAGCCCGGCCAGCCAGGCAAAATGTGGCCTGGGGTCGCCCTCGGCGGGGGGAATGCACATCAGGCCGGTGACCGGCAGGCCCAACTCGTCACGCGTCAGGCGCAGAAAGGCATCGGCCTCGGCCCGGGGCACGCCGGCTTTTTGCGCCTCATCGCCTACATTCACCTGCACCAGCAAATCGGGGCGGCGGCCGGTCTTGGCCATGCCGGCGGCAATCGCCTGGGCCAGCCGGGGACGGTCCAGACTTTCGATCACATCGGCGATCGCCACGGCATCCTCGGCCTTATTGGTCTGCAACCCGCCGATGATGTGCAGGCGCATGCCGGGGTGGGCAGCACGCAGGGCCGGAAACTTGCCCGCCGCCTCCTGCACCCGGTTCTCGCCGAACAGCATTTGGCCGGCGGCCAGCGCCGCCTCCACCGCCTCGATCGGATTGGTTTTCGAGACGGCGACGAGGGCGACACTCCCCTCGGCGCGGTTGGCGCGGGCGGTCGCTTCGGCGATCCTGTCCTGAATGGTACGGAGGGCGGCGGCAATGCTGGTCATGGTTGGGCGAGATAAAGCACTCGGCATTCCCCGGCTATGGCTGTTGAGCGACCCGCTTCGCCTGCCCGACCCGATGGCGGCGGTGGCGCGGCTGCCGCGCGGCGCGGCGGTGGTGGCGCGCGGCATGCCGCCCCTGGCGCTGCCCGCTTTGGCGCGGCTATGCCGCCAGCGCGGCCTGCGCCTTCTGGTGGCCGGTGATGGCAGGGCGGCCCTGCGCCTGGGGGCCGGGCTGCATCTGCCCGAGCGGCCAACGCCTGGGCTGCTCGCCTTCCTGCGGTCCAGGCGGCCCGGGGCGCTGCTGAGCCTGGCGGTGCATGGCAGGCGCGGGCTCTTCCGCGGCCGAGCCTTGCGCGCTGATGCCGCGCTGATCTCGCCCATTTTTGCCACCCAAAGCCATCCCGGCGCGCGGCCGCTGGGGCCACATGGCTGGGCCTGGCTGGCGCGGCATGCCAACCGGCCGGCGGTGGCGCTGGGCGGCGTGGATGAGCGCAGCCAGCGGCGCGTGCCAGCGCAGGCGGCGGGGGTGGCGGCTGTCGGATGGCTTGGAAGCTAGGGCTACCACTCGCCCATCAGCCGCGCGGCCTGTGCTCTTGTGCGGCGATAGGGCGGCAGGCTGCCATGGCCAATGACGCAATCCAGCACAGCGCCGCCGGTGGTGATCAGCACGGATTTCTCCGCATTGGCCGGCAGCCCGATCCGCGCGCCAATGCAATAGGCGATGATCAGCGGCAGCAATTCACTGCTCAAAACCTGGCGCCCCAGCCGCCTCCCCGACTGCTCCACCTCAACATCTAGC
>NZ_JBBARU010000127.1:0-5438 GCF_040399605.1 Rhodovarius sp.
AAATTCCCTCTCCCCGAGGGAGAGGCAAACTCAAATTCCCTCTCCCCGAGGGAGAGGGTTAGGGTGAGGGCTTACCCAGTCAAAATCGACGCATGTTCAGCGATCGATTCAACCGCACCATCATCGTCACGCGCCACGCGGCGCAACGAATGGTGGAACGCGAGATTTCCGCCGATCTGTTGCTGCAAGTGATTGAAACCGGCCAGATTCGACGCAGCGATATGGACCGGCTTTGGGTTTGGCTGAGGGTGCCACAACGCAACGACAACTTGCTTTGTGCGGTGCTGGTGATGGAAGATGCGGTGATCGTCAAAACCGTCATGCACCACTGGGAGTTGATGCCATGAAAACGACCTACTACGACGACGACGACACGCTGGTGATCCGCTTGTCCGATAAGCCAGTCGTGCGCGAGGTCTCGCAAGACTGGCGCACCCACGTCAGCTATGCAGCCGACGGCACGGTCGTGGAAACCGTGATCCTCGAAGCTCGGTTGTGCGGCGCCTGGCCGCTGCAGGTTGAGCACGAGCGGGCTGCCTGAGGCGAGCGGCCCACCCTCACCCCTGCCCTCTCCCGCAGGCGGGGGAGGGAGCCAATCAAGTCCCCTCTCCTTCTGGGAGAGGGCCAGGGTGAGGGTCCGGCCCCTGAAAATCTCCTCTCCCCCTGGGAGAGGGCTGATGCCTCAGCCAACCACCCTGCCCAGCCGCAGCCTCGGCAAGCGGTCTGTGCAGGACACCCACCGCGCCACCGGCACCCGCCTCATCAGGCCGCCCCCACTCTCACCGCGCTGGGCGACGAACGTGACCGCCCGGCCCGCTGCCACCACAGCGGCCACGCGCCTGTCCAACTGGCCCAGCGGAAACCCCTGCAATGCGCCTCGCGGTGTCGGCCGCATGCGGCGCAGGCTACCGCTGAGCTTGGGTTTGGCTGAGCCGGCCGCCTTACCGATGCGCCTCGGAGGCCACTGCAATCGTTCAACGAACGCGCCCACCTGGATCAGCACCACGTCGCTGGCAAACTCGAGTTGCCAGTGTCGGTACTGCGCCTGCAACGTGCGCGCGGCAAGCGGCGGCTTGTCGCGCCGCCGCAGCTTCAGCGTCTGCGGGTCCAATGAGACGAAGGCGGCCAGCCACGCATTGGCCGCACAGACCGCAGCCAGCAGCCGCCGGCACGAGGCCTTGCGCAAGTGGCCCAGGTACGACGCGAGACTGGCCTGCAGCGCATCCAGGGCTTGGGCGTCGAATCGGTACTCGGTGGCCAACGGGTGACTGCGCACCAGCGCCCGCTCGCTGCGCGCGAGCGCCTCGCGCAAGTGGCCCACCACGCGTCGGCGCACCAGCAGGTGAAACGGCCGCACGATGTAGCCCAGAAAGTCCACGCCATCACTCACCGGCCGCAGCCGCTCGCGCGTCGGGTTCAGCTGCAGCAGCAGGTGTTCGGCCAGAAAGTCTTCGATGCGAATCTTCCAGCCCGCCAGTTGCGCAGCAGACTCGGCCACCAGCACGAAGTCGTCGCAGTAGCGCAGGTACCACCGGCATTTCAGTTCGTGCTTGACGAACTGGTCCAGCGCGTTCAAGTACACGTTGGCGAAGAACTGGCTGTTCAGGTTGCCAATCGGCAGTCCCTTGCCCGGCGGCGCGCGAAACAGGGTTTTGTGCGGCGGCAGACGGTCGACCAGCGCAGGATCACCTTTCAGCACGGCCGCCACCGTGCAGTCGTGAAACACGAGCTTGTGGGTCAGCCACAGCGCTTCGGCGTCGATGGGGTTGTGCGGCCGCAGGCGCGCTGCCACCATGTCGTAGAGGCGCTGCTTGTCGATGCTCATGAAGTAATTGCGGATGTCCAGTTGCAGCGTGAAGGCCGGCCGCGTGCCGTTGGCCGTAGCCTCGCGCATGAACTGCTGCAGCCTGTCCACAGCCACATGCACGCCCTTGCCCTTGCGGCAGGCGTACGAGTCGTGGATGAACACCGGCTCCCACGACTTTTCCAGATGGCTCACCAGAACATGGTGCACCACGCGATCACGGAAGTCGGCCGCAAACACCTCGCGCAACTTGGGGCGGCGCACAAAAAAACAGACAGAACGGGCCGGTTCATAGCTGCGATCGGCCAAAGCGTCACGCAGTGCCAACAGGTTCAGTTCCTGCCGCGCCTCAAAGCGCAACGCGTTGGCGGTGTTGCGCTTGTTGCGACGGCAGGCCATGTACTGCCGGAAAACGTTCTCGAGAGAGAACAGGGACACGGGGCATCATCCTCCAGGGCGCACAGCCAGGGCAAACAGACTATTGGTCTTGTCGTTGTTGTTCTGGTTGCCGTCGTTGGTATTGAAGTTCCACGCGTTGTTCGTATTCGGCGCGTACTCCAGACCGGACCAGTAGTCGTTGGACTGCAGACATGTCCACCCACTTCCCCCGCCAAGGACAACCCACAAGCGGCAGGGCCACCGGCCGCAGATCCCGCAAGCAGGTACCACGGCCTGTATCAACATGCCTGAGAGCGTGCATCAAAAGCACGCAACGCAGGCGGGGTGGACGCACGATGATGAAACTCGGCACGCTGGCCGCCCCGGCCGGCAGCACTGCCCGGCACGTAGCGGCCATTCAGGCCCCCGTCAAACGCACACGACATCAGACTTTCGCCTGCGTGTGCTTAAACCAGCCTTCGTTCTGTCTGGCCACCGAGCCCACCTGCTCGACTGCATGCAGGTAGCCCGAAAAACTCTTGAAGGCCTTCACTTCTTTCGCCACGCGCAGCGTCATCGTCACCGCCTCGATGCGCTCGCGCAGCACCTGCAACTCCGCCGCTCGGTGTGGCGCGGGCGCATTGTTGGCCCGCAGCACCTGCATCAGCACCGCGCGACTGCCTTCGCGCAGTTCGGTGCCCAGCGTGTACTTGTGATACCGCGAGAACCCGGCCACCAGCCGCTCGAAATGCACGGTCATGTCCAGCGCCGCTTTGTAAATCGGCAGGTGTTCGTAGCGGGCCATGAGCAGTGTGAAAAATGGGCCGTTGGGGGCTAGCGCCCCCAAACCCCCAAAGGGGTCAAAGCGCTCTAAGCCTCAACGCGCCGACGCCCCCGCCGCCTGCCCGCCACCCCCAGCGCGGCCAAACCCGACAGCAGCAGCGGCAACGCTGCGGGGATCGGCACCGCGGCGGGCGCGAGCACATCGCCAGGGCGCACAGCCAGGGCAAACAGACTATTGGACTCGTAGCCGTAGTACTGGTCGCCGCCGTCGGTATAGAAGTACCACGCGCCGTCCGTACTCGGCGCGTACTCCAGACCGGACCAGTAGGCGCCGGACTGCAGGTTCTGGAAAGCGCCAGTGTTCGTCAGGCCCCAACCTGGTTGAGGTGTGCCAGGTCCGGAACACGAGGCATTGCCGGGTGGGCAGTACGCCTTGTTGCCAAGGGTGTCGTACCACAAAGACGCCATCTCGCTGTAGACGGTGCTGCCGCTCGTCGTTCGCACGTTGTAGCCGTAGTCCGTCCCACCCGCATAGCTCAATGTCGTGTTCGGATTGGCAATCATGGTGGGCAGCCGCCAGTCGTCATACGCGCCAACCACCAAGTTGGCAGCCCAGGTGTTGGCGCTGGCCCAGGTCATCGCCCCGTTGGCATCGGCATTGCGCAGCCAAGTCACATTGAGTACGTTGTCGTACAAAAACACAGAGCTGGCAGCGTTGCCAGCCACCGCGTTGCCGTTGATGTCTCGGCCCACCAGCGAGGCTTGCGCTCCACCAGATACACACAGCAGCGCTGCAAGCAGCGTTGAACAAAGAAGGGGGGTTTTCATGATGCTTCCTTAGAGGTTGGGGGGAATCAGGGTGGATGGCTGAGACCGCGGTATGGCAGCGGTGGGGCTATCCTCGGCGCATATTGCCAAAACAATTTCTCCTGTTTGTGAAATTTCGGTGTATCCCCCAAAAAGGGGGGGTTGTGAAAACAAATACCTTTGGTCCCGTTTTGGTAATACGGTGGTGGGTAAATGGAATATTGGGTTGCTGTTCTGGTTTGAATAGGGAAGCCTTCACCCTGGCCCTCGCCCGCCACCCTCACCCCAACCCTCTCCCGCGAGCGGGAGAGGGGGTAGTGCAACCGCCACCCTCACCCCAGCCCTCTCCCGCGCAGCGGGAGAGGGGGCCAGGACAGCCTGACAATCCGCACCCATGGCCAAACCCGTTCCCCGACTCAGCCCCGAGCAGATTCAAGAGGTGATTGCCGTCGCCTGGGACGATCGGCCACCCTTTGCCGCCGTGCTGCGCAGCCACGGGCTGTCGCCGGGTCAGGTGGTGCAGTTGCTCAAGCGCGAGCTCACGCCCAGCGCCTACAAGACCTGGGTCGCGCGCACCAAAGCGCCGCAGCGTGCGGCTGTTGCCCGGAAGTGATGGACACGCGAAACGCCTTTGCCGAGCTGGGGCTGGAGCCCGGCGCCACAGCACCTGCATCAGCACCGCGCGACTGCCTTCGCGCAGTTCGGTGCCCAGCGTGTACTTGTGATACCGCGAGAACCCGGCCACCAGCCGCTCGAAATGCACGGTCATGTCCAGCGCCGCTTTGTAAATCGGCAGGTGTTCGTAGCGGGCCATGAGCAGTGTGAAAAATGGGCCGTTGGGGGCTAGCGCCCCCAAACCCCCAAAGGGGTCAAAGCGCTCTAAGCCTCAACGCGCCGACGCCCCCGCCGCCTGCCCGCCACCCCCAGCGCGGCCAAACCCGACAGCAGCAGCGGCAACGCTGCGGGGATCGGCACCGCGGCGGGCGCGAGCACATCGCCAGGGCGCACAGCCAGGGCAAACAGACTATTGGACTCGTAGCCGTAGTACTGGTCGCCGCCGTCGGTATAGAAGTACCACGCGCCGTCCGTACTCGGCGCGTACTCCAGACCGGACCAGTAGGCGCCGGACTGCAGGTTCTGGAAAGCGCCAGTGTTCGTCAGGCCCCAACCTGGTTGAGGTGTGCCAGGTCCGGAACACGAGGCATTGCCGGGTGGGCAGTACGCCTTGTTGCCAAGGGTGTCGTACCACAAAGACGCCATCTCGCTGTAGACGGTGCTGCCGCTCGTCGTTCGCACGTTGTAGCCGTAGTCCGTCCCACCCGCATAGCTCAATGTCGTGTTCGGATTGGCAATCATGGTGGGCAGCCGCCAGTCGTCATACGCGCCAACCACCAAGTTGGCAGCCCAGGTGTTGGCGCTGGCCCAGGTCATCGCCCCGTTGGCATCGGCATTGCGCAGCCAAGTCACATTGAGTACGTTGTCGTACAAAAACACAGAGCTGGCAGCGTTGCCAGCCACCGCGTTGCCGTTGATGTCTCGGCCCACCAGCGAGGCTTGCGCTCCACCAGATACACACAGCAGCGCTGCAAGCAGGGCTGAGCAAAGAAGGGGTTTTTTCATGATGTTTCCTGGGTTGGTTCTTTGATGGTTGGGTTGTGAACTGAAA
>NZ_JBBARU010000128.1:0-5135 GCF_040399605.1 Rhodovarius sp.
TCACTGGCGCGCGCCGCTTGAGGGAGGCAGGCGCCACAGCATACCCGCAGAAATGAAAAAACGGTTTCTGGGGTTGCCGCATTTTTGTGATTCCCCAGCGTTGAGGCGAATTCGCCCCAACGCGTGGTGCCCTGGCAGCCTGTTTCATTCGCCTCGGCTCACTGCACAGGCTATAAGTATGTGTTTTTCAAGCATCTTTATCCGCTCAAGCGATTCCGTTTGGGCGGATGATGCTCCTAGAACAACGCCGCAGGCGAGACCGTACTGCCCGAAAACCCTTGCGCGCGCAGCGGCTGCATCATGAAGCAGAACTCGTTCCGGCCGGAGGCCACGATCTCGGCCAGGTTCATATTCTCCAGCAGATGCACGCCATGCACCACCAGCGCGATCTGATGAACCGGCAGCGAGGCGCCGGGCATGGTGGCCGAGGGTGACTGCTCCACCGGCCAGTTGTCGGCGCCGAGCAGCATCGGGTTGCGCGCGATCAACCATTCGGCCGCCGCCACGCCGATGCCCGGGCAACTGCGAACATAGCGCGCATTGTCCACCGCCCAGAGATGCCCCCAGCCGGTGTTGATGAGCATCGCATCGCCCTCGCGCAGTTCCACGCGCTGGCGGGCGAGCGCGGCTTCAAGGTCGGCCGGCGTGATCTCATAGGTGTCGGGCAGCGTCCGCACGCCTTTCTGGCCGGCCACGTCGATCAATACGCCGCGGGTCATGATGGTGCCGACGGTCTCGATACCCATCTCGGTGAAGCCGGTGCGCGACATGATCGAGGGCAAGTCCACGCAGTTGTAGACCTCGTTGCCGATGGTCTGGTGCGGGAAGCCGTCGAATTGCGTGCCGACCTGGCCGATCTCGCCGACGACGACTTCTTCGTTGGAGCCGCGGCGGTTCGACTGCGGGTTCATGAACACCTGCTTCTGGTGCACGTCGAAGCGGCGGGTGCCGAAGAAGGGCATGTTTTGCGCCAGAACATGGCCCATCTCGATCTTGCGGCCTTCGCGAATCATGCTGGCGGCGCTGCGGATGCGCTCGGGCGTCAGCAGGTTCATCGAACCGCGGCGGTCATTCGGACCCCAGCGGGAGGGGCAGCGCTGTGCGGCGGCGGGCGGCGCCCAGCCTTGTGCCTGGACGGCATTGGACTGGAGGCCGAGATGAGCGGAACCGCAGGCGAGACACGCGTTAAACAGCGCGCGACGGGACAGACCCTTTTGCGTGAGACCCTTCATTGGGCATTCCTCCGTTTTGTTGTGTCATAATATGTTATATTATTACTTGACGGTCCATAACCGCCGAGTAAAAGCATGGCACATAATGAGGATTTACCAAGTCCTTTCTAATGAATGATACAGCCCCCATCCACGACTAGGTCATGCTCAACGATAAAGCCGCCCTTGACCGTGGCAACAAACACGGTCGCCTCGGCCACCTCGCGCGCTTCGCCAATTGCCGCCACGTCCACCATCTCAAAATCGGCCGCCCGGCCGCAGCGCGCGAAAGGCCGCGGCGAGGAAATCCTGCCTTGTGTGGAGGTGAAAGCCGCATTCGATGGCAGTCACGATGCCACAGCACGTATCGGGCAGCGGCATGGCGGTGGCCGAGCCCTCGATCAGCCAGCGTGATCCGCTCCGCCATGCCGCGCCGCCAATGCCACCCGCGGGTGGCACCTTCAGCCGCCGACCCCGCCCCGCGTGATGTAGCCCATCAAGTCACCGACATTGCGCTCTAAATCCGAGATGGCTTCCTTGACGATATCTCCTATCGAAATCACCCCTACGACCTTGCCTTCCTCCAGCACCGGCAAGTGACGAAATCGACGGGTTGCCATCATGGACATGCATATTTCCAGCTTGTCTTTTGGCTCTACTGTCACAGGATTGCCCGTCATTACTTGTGACACCGGCGTCAGCTTCGCATCAAGGCCAGGCAGTAGCACTTTGATTGCGCAGTCCCCCTGCGTCACGATACCCACCAGCACACCCTCGTCTATAACGAGAACTGATCGGACCCGATTGTCCCGCATATGGCAAAGTGCATCGACGACCATGTCATCTGAACAAACATAAATCAGAGGACCAGTTTTTTGGGCTAACACCTGCTTGACTGTGTTCACAAATCTCTCCTGCTGTTTCGTAAAAATTATGGACTGCCGCCGTTGATAAGGTTGCAGTGCCCGAGCCGATTGGTTGGGCTTGGTCTTCGTTTCGGGACGGGTTGGATGCGCAGGACAGAGTAACCGGCCACGGCCTCCAACCTCGCCCAACACGGCGATCTTGCGGTTATTATCTCTATGCCTAAGTCCCATTTCACGAAGATTCAAAATCCCAGAGTGAATTGCCGCCTCGCGATCGCCGCCTTCTCCGCCCTGATTGCCCGATCGCGCTGCGGGTGGTCATTCTCCAGCCTGCGACTGCGGCTCCCATGCCTATAGAATACAACCTCCGACGCAGCCCGATAGCCGGGTTCGGCGCGCAACTGAGCGAGCCGGGCACGGGCATCACGGATGGCTTGGCCGGGGTCGATGATCGGGGCGGCGTGTCCGGAACCGGCCAGCCAAGGCGTTTGCAGCAGGGCCAATGGCACCTCCGCCAGCTCGGGCATCCAGCGCCGCGTGAAGGCACCGCTTGGGTCTTGATCAAGCCCCTGCTTGACCGGATTGTAGATGCGCGGCGTGTTGATTCCGGTCTGTCCGCTTTGCATCTGCACCTGCGGCCAGTGAATGCCCGGCTCGTAATCGGTGAACAACCGGGCGAGGTGCAGGCCGCAGGCGCGCCAATCCAGGCCCAGATGGTGGACCGCAAAGCTCGTCACCATCGCCCGCATTCGGAAGTTCAGCCAGCCCGTGGCAATGAGCGAGCGCATGCAGGCATCCGCAAAGGGATATCCGCTCTGGCCTGTGGCCCAGGCGAGCAGCCTCGGGTCATTGTCCACCGTCACCATTCGCGCCCGCTCATGCGCTGGATGCACCGAGCGGTGCTCAATCCGTGGCTCGCTTTCCAGCTTCTGGATGAAGTGGCAATGCCAATGCAGCCGGGAGATCAGGCTCTCGATGGCGGTGCGTGGCACCGCGCTTTGCCCGTTGCGCGCCCCATAGCAGATGGCCAAAGCTTCGCGGATCGAGATCGCACCGGTGGAAAGCGGCACCGACAGGCGTGAGCATGCATCTGCCCCGGCCAGCGGGTTCGACATGGCGCGGCGGTAATGCGCCCCGCGCCCGGCGAAGAAGCTGTCGAGCAGTGCCAGCGCCGATTGCCGGGTGCCTGGCTGCGGCTGATGGCAGAGATCCTCGGCTAGGCCGAGTTGTTCCGGGGAGGGGATTTCGCCGGCTGGTGCCCGGGTGGCTGCGATCAGACCGGACGGCTCCGGCAGCGGCGGCGCGCGCAGAATGGCCTGCGATAGCCTCCCCCATTCGTCGCGGTCGCGCAGCCCGCGCACCACGCCGAATTGCGGATATTCGACAAGCGCGATGCCCGCCTCCCGGCAAAAGCGGCGCACTGCACGGTCACGGGCGAAGGTCCAGGCGTTGCCGGTCTCCTCATGCGCCAGGATGCGGGTTAGGCCGATGGCGCGGTTGATGCGGCCCAGCCACTCTACCATTGTGCCAATGCGGATGATCAGCGGCGCGCCGAGCCACTCCAACCGGGCGGACAACTCGGCCAGAGCGCTGGCCGTTGCCACGTATTGCCGGCGCGAAGTGTCTGGCTGTGTCCAGTATTCCGGCTCAACCACATAGAGCGGAATGACCGGACCGCAGGCCGCCGCCTCGGCCAGTGGGCGGTGATCGGCACTGCGCAGGTCGCGTTTGAACCAGACGAGTTGCACCATGGCGCTGTCGACGAACTATCTGGCAGTTTGCACGAAGTGGGTGAGTGCCATGCCGCCGCCACTCATACAGCAACCCGCGCGAGCACGACCCCCGTGGCAATGATCTGCGCCACATTGAGCGCCACCGACATCCGGTGTGCCGCGTCGAAATGGCGTTTCGCCGCCAGGTCGCCGGATCGCGCAGCGTCACTCAGGGTATTGATCCGCGGCATCAGTCCCTGACGCAGCCAAATGGTGAGCGACGCCACAACGGCCATCACAGCGCCATCCCATTGGGTGGCCAGCGCCAGGGCAGCGATGAGGGACGTGACCAGGACATAGATGTAAAACACTGGGAATACCGCGCGTATGAAACGTCCCGCCTCGCTGGCGGGCAGTTTGGTGAACACCATCGGGGCCATCACAGCGGCAAAGAATACCATCCCGCCGAGCTGCAGGGCGAGTGCGAAGACGGCGATGATGGTGACGATCATGCTGGATACATGGCCGCTAACCGGATTTCAGCAACCTATCCTTCGTCCATCGGCGGAGTTTTCAGCGTCGTGGATCGGGATCGCTTTGTCGTTGGTGACGAAACATGGGCGAAGCTGTCGGCGCTGCTGCCGGGCAAGGCTTCAGATCATGGGGTGCCCTCCGGCGCATCCGCGGCGACGACAAGCCGATGCTCGGCGCCCGCTGGATTGGCTGGCTGTTCTTTGGCGTGAAAAACCGGAAGGCCCCGGCATGAGGCGCAAACCAACAGCCAGCGGTCTGAGCGGGGCTGGCGCCGGATATCGTCGAGGCGATCCTGGATGGGTGGTAGCCGGAGGGAAGCGCGCTGCCGGCGCTGATGGAGCCGTTTCCGGTGGAATCGGAGCGGCAGCCGATGGGCTATAGTGGCTAGACCGACGCGCGCGAACATAACCAATAGGCGTATTTCTTATCATTCAAATTGATCAACAGGTAATTTAGTAAATGATTTGCGCCAGCCGCTTATTTGTTAGAAAAATTTACAATATATCTAATGGGAAATAATTTATTGATTATGTTTATTATAAATAATATCTGCGTGGATGATATAAAAAATCGAGACATTTTTTTTACCGGCATAAAAGAATATATTGCCAACAAAACGCTCTGGCGAGAAGCCGATCCAATTATTTGTCAGAAAAAATTACAATTTGTTCGAAGGGCATCAAAATCTTTCAATATAACAAACATCTAAAAATTGGCACGAGAATTGCTATTTATATCCTATGGCATGTATGACATCCCTAGGCTCAGGACTCATTGATCCAGAAGATGACGATGACGATGGCGGCCAGGGC
>NZ_JBBARU010000129.1:0-4905 GCF_040399605.1 Rhodovarius sp.
CAAGTCGCGGCCCAAATCACCTCAACGGCCGCCGCAAGGGTTATTGGCAGGCTGTCGTCAGGAGCAGGCGGCCATTGGAAATCATTGGTGTTACCAAGACCGCGCCGAACAATGAGCGGGCGCTGACCAACCGAGGGAAGGCCTCGATAGCCAGCAGCGATGGCGGCACATTTTTCGAGGGATCTGCGCGAATGGGCCGCTAAGCAAAACCCTCGGGAAAGCAATGAACCCCATCCGCGCCAAGCGGCAGCGGCATAACGCGGCTCACCGCTGAGAGCGGCAGGCTGCCATAGAGATGGGGGAAAAGTCCCGGCCGGCCGCTCGCCGGCGGCTCGAAGCGCAGCGCGCTGCCAAGCGCCGCCGCATCGGCCTCCACGATCACCAGATCCGCCTCGCCGGCGCGGTGTTTTGCCGCGGTGGCGCGCAATTGGCCGGCGGTGGAGAAATGCAGAAAACCGTCGCGCCGGTCATCTTCGCTGCCGGTATAGGCCCCGGCCTTTTCGGCGGCCGCCCAATCGGTGCGGCGCACAAGGGTGTAGATATGGCGTTCCATGCCGCCTTTCACGCCGCCAGGCGATAGAGCGCAAGCCCCCCGGCCTCGGCCAGCGGCATGCGGCCCACCGCCCAGCCCGGCAGGCTTTGGGCCTTGTGCCAATGGGTGGCGCCCGGCGCCATATCGGGCAGGGCGCCGGCCAGGGCACGGGCCGCCACCCGGCGGCACATGGCCAGATGGGCATTCTCCGGCCCCGCCCCCCAGGCCGCGCCGCCGGGGTGCCAGCAGCCGAACTGGAAGGGAGCGCGGCAGACCGCGACGATCATCGCCGGGCCATCCTGGGCCAGCGTCCCTTGGGCAAAGCGCAGCCGGGCCTCATCGCAGGCCATGGCCATGCGGGCGCGGCGCAGCACGAGGGCGGCCAGCGCCTCCACGCCGCGCAGCGCGCAGCCCGCGGCCTCGGCATGCAGGGTGCGGGCGAGAATCTCGGTGGGGTTCATCGGCGGGTGGCTTCCTCGAGTTTTTCTTCGATACGGATGAGGTGATCGGTGATGCGCTGATCCACGCCGCGCATGAGCGTGAGCGGCACGTAGCTGCGCGCCACCTCCAGCTTGAAGGCGGCCAATTCATCGCGGGTGCGGGCCAGCCCATCGGTCTGCCGCAGGTCGCCGCGCTCGATGCGCCGGTCCAATTCGCGCCGGATGCCATGCAGCATGCAGAACAGCACGATGAGCATTTTGGTCTGCAACACCATGACGATCAGGGCTGGGGGGATTTCGGGGGAATTCATGTTAAGCTTCTCCAGTCAGGGCCGGGGGCCTTGAGCGATGCCGGGGGGCTTTGGGGTGAATTGGAACGAGCCTTATCTTGAAACCTGCTGCCGCTCGGCGCTGCACCGGCTTTTGCTGGTGGCGGCGCTGGGGCGGCCGGATGGCCTGAAGGATGGGCCATGCCTGGCGAGGCTGGCCGGCATGGGCCTGGCCGCGCCCAGGGCGGATGGGCGATGGCAGATCACCGCCCTCGGCCAGGCGCGCCATGGCGAGTTGGTCAATCCCCACCGCGCCAGGAAGGCGGGCGGGGCGGCGGCGGCAGGCGGGGCAGGCGCACCGGCTCGCTGAGGATCAGCCCGGCGATCGCATCGAGCGCGTCATCGCGCGCCGCCTTATCCTCGGGCCGCCATTCGGCCATTTCATCGGGCAGCGGCCCGGCCATCACCCGCTCATGTGCGAGCAGCCGCCGTGCGGCCAGCAGCGGGTCGAAGGCGGCGAGGATGCGCTCATGCTTGGCGCGGCGGCTGACATGCTCGCGCACATGGCAGGCGACCCGCGCCTGGGCGAGGGCGCGGCGCAGCATGGCGGGCAGGCACTTGCCGATGCCATTGGTCTCGACATGCACGGCGGGCAGATGCAGCTCCGCGGCGATGGCGGCCACCCGGTTGCATTGCTGGGTTGCGCTGTCCTCGGCCTGGTTCGGGTCATGCGTCAGCCAGGTGAGGCTATGCAGGTAGTAATGGCCCTCGGCATCGGTATAGGCGGCGGCCAGGACGGAGCCATCGCCACCATCGGGCCGGCCGAAGGCGGGGTCCCAGAAGCCACCGCCTGAGACCATGCGCCTTCCCATCAGATGCAGCTGCGCTAGGCCATTGGCCTCGCGGTAATCGGGCTCGGCGCGGTAATGGATGATCAGGGCCGGGTCGAGGCGCAGATGGGCATCGCGCGCCGCGCGCAGCTGCATCTGCCGGGCGAAATGTAGCGGGCCCACCCGCAGCCGCAGCGCCTCGATGCTGGGGGCTGGGAAGCGCTCGGGCCAGGCGCTGCGGCCTTGGCTGTCGAGCAGCGGCATGGCCAGGCGGTGATAGCCCGCCAGCAGCGGCTCATCGGCGATGCGGTAGATGCTCTGCGTGGTGTGCGGCGTGCCGACGAAGATTTGCGTGCCACCGGGCACGAGCACGAATTCGCACTCGGCCAGGCGCTCGCGCATATCTTCGCGCTTGGCCTGGGTGTCGCAATTGCCGGCGACCTCGACATCATCGCAGATGATCATCTCGGCCCGCGCGCCGGTGATATTGCCGGTGAGCCCCTGCGCCAGCATCGAGGGGTCGCGCAGCACGCCGCGGCGGGCCACGGTGAAGCGATCGGCGGCCCAGGCATCTTCGCCATCGGGCAGCAAATGCTCGCAGAGCGGGTGGCGCTCGATGATGCGCCGAACCTGGCTGACCATCTTGCCGGCCAACGCCTGATCGGCCGCCAGCACCAAAATCCGCGCCTCGGGGTTGCGCTGCAGCCACCAGGCACAAAACAGCCCCACCAGGGTGGATTTGCCCGAGCCGCGAAAGGCCATCAGCAGCAGCCGATGATCGCCCGCCGCCACCCTCGTATCGCACCAGCGCGCGATGCGGCGGTGATGTGCGGGCGTGCCCATGCCCTGCGTCTCATTCCAGACCCAGACGAATTCAATGAAGTCACTCTTGGGCTTCGGTGTCATCCGATGTGATCTCCGGTCTGTCACCCGCCAGCGCGCGGCGGGCATGGGTGAGCATGGCGGTGTGCTGGTCCTGGTTGTTCTGGGCGGTGCCTCCATCGAGTTTGAGCAACGCGTCGATATGGGTGATGGCGGCGCGGGCTGCGGTGTGGCGGGCGAGGAAGGCCCGGGCGTGATCGGGGTCCTGGGATGCGATATCGGCATGCAGGAAGGCGAGGTATTCGGCGAAGACGTGCCGGGCCTGGGCGGCGATATCGACACCCAGGCCCTTTTGCCTGCGGCGGCGGGGGAGCATGCGCCGCCTAGACCCGAGGTTTTACGGCGTGGACATACAGCGTGCCGGCATCGATGGTGATGCTGCCGCCGCTGATGTTTTGCGCGGTGACACGCAGTTGATCGGCGCCGGCGGTGCCGCCCACAGCGGCGTGGAAGATCACGCCGCCATTCTGGAAGCCGGCGGTCTTGGCAAAACTCGCATTGACAAAATCGCCCTGGCGCAGGCCTGGCAGCGTCACGTCGCGCGTGGCGGTGGCATTGGCGGCCAGGGCGGGTATCGTCCAGCCGGTATCGGTGGCGGTGTATTCGCGCACACCCCAGCGGCGGCTGCCACCGAAGAGCACCGTGGGGGCATAGACGGCGGGGGTGTAGAGCCGGAGCGCCGTGATCACCGCGCTGGGCGAACCGCCACGCACGCCGATCAGCGCGAAGCGCGCATCTCCATGCAGGGTGACACGTTGCAGCTGGTTGACGGCATAGCCACCGGAGAGGCTGTCCAGATTGGCATTGCCCTCCCACCACATGGTGGGCGAACTGGCCCAGAGCGCGTTCATATTGGAGAAGAGCAGCGATGAGGTGACGCCCAGCACATTCTCCGATGCATCGAATTGCTGGATGACGGGGCGCAATTCGCTGCCCTCTGCGGCGATGAAGAACTCCTTGCATTGCGCGCAATCCACCACGAAGCCCAGGGCGCGCGAGGTGGGGATGCCGATGCTCTCGGCATTGAGGATGAAGTTGTTAAGGCCGGCAAAGCATAAGCCATCCAGGGTGGTGGGCGCGCCCGCGGGGTTGCCGGAGAGCACGGCCATGCCTTCAAAGCCCACCCCGCCCGGACCATCGATGGTCTGGCGGAAGGCGCGGGTGCGGATATTGGCGGCCTCGGCGATCAGCCGGGGCGTGGCATGCGCGGCTGCGGCCTGGTGCAGCGACAGGACGCTCGCCCCGGCGCGGGTCGCGCCATTGGGGTAATGCACGCCATTGCCGGTGAAGCCATAGGTGCCGGTATAGCCGACCTCATAGAGGCAATCACTCGCGCCGCCGGTGTGGCGCGCCACATATTCGCTGCATTGCTCCATGCGGATGGAGCGCGCGGTGATACAGCGCGCATCGGCCACATCGACCAGGAAGGGGATGGCATCCACGCTGCCCGGGGTGCCATGGCGCTGCAATTCAAAGGCGGGGCCGAGGAAGAGGTGCTGATTGTGCCGGTCATAGCCGCCATCGGCGCAGGAGAAGCGCACGCCAAAGCGGCCGATGGTAGGGTTCACCCCCGAGGCTACGACGAAATGCCCACCCAGATAGGTGATGGAATTGTTCCAGCCGGCGGCGCTGCCGGTGCGCACATCGAGGCCGATCTTGTTATTGGCGATGCGGCCCAGATGCAGGGTGCTATCTTCAAAGCCGCGCTGGTCGCCCAGGCTGCGCAGGCCAATTGTGAAGCCCTCGGCCTGCAAAATCTCGACATGGCTGGCATCGAGGTTGCGCAGCACAATGCCGATATCGGCCTCGTCGGACCAGTCGGACTGGCTGGCGCGCAACACCCGCAAGCCCTCATAGCGGCGATTGGCATTGCGTACCTCGCCGCCGCTGCCCAGGGTAAGCGCCGCCTGGCCATCCGGCCCGGCATAGAGGATGACCCCGCGCATGGTCAG
>NZ_JBBARU010000130.1:0-4737 GCF_040399605.1 Rhodovarius sp.
GTCCCTCATCCCTCTCGCATGATAATGATAATGTATGCCGGGCCGGGCGCCTGCGGCAACAAACTCATGACCTGAGCATCCGCCCGGGCAGGCTTACGGGGATGATGCCGCCATGTGTCGTCATCCTACCCATCCGCATGGCCGGCATACAGAATGGTGGAGCCGCCAGAATGGTCGGCCCACCGACATGATGGATCGGCACCGGCCGCTCGCTGGCATCTGATCGCAAGCATTCGCATGGTTTGCACGTGACACAACCGACCATTGCGTTTCATCGCGCCACCGCGCCCAGCGGGAAGGAGCGAAGGTCGCGCTGCGCGGTGCGGAAGACCGCGTCCTGCCGGTGCTGCTTTTCGGCGGCGAGTTGCGGCACGCGCCGCGTCACCCATTCGCCGAGTGAAAGGGCAGAGACCCGCCCCTCGCCGTCGGTCGCTGCGCGGCCGCCCATGCCCTCGCGCACCGCATAGGCAAAGACGCCGTTGCGTTCATCGTATGAATCCAGCGCCTCCTGCACCGATGTGCTGGCGGCCAGCAGAAAGCGCCCGGTTTCGTTGCCGAGCGCGGCCAGGCTGTCGATGGTCACCTGGCCGGCATGGCACGTGTCGATGAAGAGAAAGCCGTCACGGGCCCGGATGCGCGCCAGGGCGGCCACCATGGTATTCTCATCGAGTGCCGAATTGCGCATCGCGCCGGCATCGGTGATGCTTGCCGTCTCGTGCGGAAGAAAGAGGAAGTGTCGGTCGGGTTCGCTGCGCACGCCGTGGCCAGCGAGGTAGAGGACGAAAGTGTCCTCCGGCCGGGCGATCTGCGCTGCGGCCGAGAGCGCGGCGAGGATGTTGCTGCGGGTGGCGTCGCGGTTCAGCAGTGTGGTTGCCAGGACCTCACGGAAGACACCGGCAGCGCGGGCGCGCAGCACCTCCACCACGGTGCGAGCATCGGCCACTGCGAAGCGCAGATTGAGGTCGCCGATGCGATATTCATCCACACCCACGGCCACGATGATGAGACGTCCGGCGCCGGGCGGCGGCGGTGGCTCGCCAGCACGGCGCAGTTCCATGGCTGTGCCCTCAGCGAAGAGGCTCCGGTCCTCAGCATAGAGCCTGGCGGAAACGCGGTTGGGCCCGGGGTCGAGCGGGACTTCCACTATATTCACCCCGGCCGTGGCCATGCCGCGCGCTGCGATACGGTCGTTCACCATCACATCGAGCGGCCCCAGCCCCATGCCGCGATCAGTGACGGAAAAGCCCAGGCGCAGCGCGGTCGCGCCGCCCGGCAATTCGCCGCCGGCCCAGGCGACGGGTTGGCAGGCCTCGCCTATGATGGCACAGGCCTCGCCAGGGGCCAGTGTCGGCAGACGGCCGATGCGGCTGCGCACCTCGCCGAGGTCATTCATCCGGGCCATGGTCAGAGCCGTATTGCCCAATAGCCGGGCGCGTACAGCGGTGGGCGCGAAGAGCGCGCGATAGGCTTGCTGGAAGCTGGCCCATTCCGGCGCCTGGGCGCGGCCATTATTGAGGTGGACGCCCACGAGGTCCTGGCCACCTTGGGCCGCGTGGTCAAACAATCCCTCGGGCGTCCAAAGCACCCAGCGTTGGGCATCGGCATGGACGAAGAGCGCGCCGCGTTCGGCCAGCCGGCCATTGGTTTCGTACCAGCGGATGGTGCCGTCACCGAGCGCTGCCACCGCCAATCCATCCACTGCCACCACCCCCCATACGGTGCCAGATGTGGCGATCTGGTCGAGCAACCGGCCAGATCGGTCGTAAAGACGGAGATAGGTGTCGGTACCGAGGAGGAAGCCCTCGTCGTTCGGCGTGATGGCCAGGCTGCGGCTGTACTCGCCTTCATTGAGACGCAGTGGCTGGCCGTTAAGCCTTGGCCGGTCGCGATTTTGCCAATCCGTCACCGTCAGCCCGGCGGCCTGGGTGCGGGCGGTAACAAGCCCTTCGCCCGGGCCGCGGGCAAGTTGGCTGGCCTGGGCGTTGAATAGCAGCGTCGGGCCACCACTGCGCAGCACCAGTCGCAGCAATTGGCCATCAGCGCTGGCCGCCAGGCCGGCGGCGGTGTTGCGGAAATCGCCGCCCGGCGGTCTGGGCGGCTGGGCCAGACTGCCATCCGGGGCGAGGCGCCCCCAGCCCGGATCGGCGGCCGCGAAGGCCAGCCCGCCGCCCGGCAGCGGCAGAAGCTGGGCGATGGCATCGCGCGCGGCGGGGATGTCGCGGAACGGTCCATGGCCGAAATCGGCCCAGCGGCGGATCAGAAAATTGGCCGTACCCGGGGCGGCAGTGGCCGCCCTGGCATAGCCCGCCGCATGCAGTTGCACCCCGCCTCTGCCATCGCTGGCCCAGGCCACGGCGGGCAACCCCTCGCCAGTGAGGCCCGTGACGTCGGGGGTGAGGATGGTGCGCAGGTCACTCGCCATCAACACATCGACGCGCAACCGGTTCTCATAGCCCACGGCGATCAGCGCCCCATCTGGCGAGAAGGCGATGCCATAAGGCCTGGCATCGAGGATGGGCTTACGTTCGGCGATGCGCCGGCCGGCGCTGTCATAAAGTCTGATCTTGCCATCGGCCGAACTCGCAGCGAGCCGCCCCTCCCCATCGAAGACCACCATGCGCGCGGCGCCCTGCCAGTCCTGGCTATCCTCGGCCAGCAGCCGGCCGTTTGTCGTGTCCCAGATTCTGATGCCAGAGCGGCCGCCCAGTGCTGCCGCCACCCTTGCTCCATCGGGCGAGATGGCAAAGTGCTGGAAGGGGGCCGGCTGGCCGGGCAGCCGCGCCAGCATTCGTCCGCTGGCGGTATCGAAAAGATAAGCTGAAAAGGTGCCATCCCAAGCAGCACCAGTCTGGCCGCCGACGATCACCCGGGTGCCATCGGGGCTCAGCGCGACGGCATAAAGCTCACCCTCATCCAATGGCCCAATGGGCGGCCGCAGCACCCCAAGCGGTGTCCCCTCGGGCAGTGACCATAGCCGCAGCGTCTTATCATCGGACACCGAGGCGAGGATGCGTCCTGCCGCATCGGTGGCCAGGCGCGAGACGGGTGCAGTATGAGCGCCGGCCTCGACCCGCAGGATCGGCGCTTGTGGCGGCATTGCCTCAGCTTGGCGCGCGGGGGCAGTGGCTGGCGCGGGCGCTGCCGAGGGCTGCTGCGCCGGGGCCATGATCACCCCACGCCCCGATGCTGCCGGCGGAAGGCCCGACCGTGGCGCCGTCTGCCCCAGCACCAAGGCTGGGGTGAACAAGGCAATGGCCACCCCGAGGCGATAAGCCCAGACCCTCATCGCCCGGCCTGCCCCATGGCTTGGTTCAGGACGTCAACTCGAAACCACTGCTCTGCGTCAGCCGCTCGGCATTGCTGACGGAGGCGGTGAATGTCTCGCGGCGCGATAGGTTGGTGGCGGCCAGTGAGCGCACATCGCTGCCCTCGGCCGGCTGCTGAACCGATGCGCGGGGCGCGGGAAATGCAGCGGATGGGGCATAGCCACGCACGCCGTTTGCGGTTTCCACCTGCACGAAGCCGGGCGGGCCAGGGCGCACCGCCACCGCTTCGCGCGGCCGGATTTCGGCGATCTTCGGACTATCTGGTTGTGGCGAGAAGACGACATCGACGTTGCGCTGCGGCGTCACGCGGGTCGGCTGCGGGGTTCCGGCAGTGGCGAGCCCCACCTTGCCGCCCGGCACCACGGCGTCGATCGCACCGTCGATTTCGGCGCCGCGGGTGGAGATACGGCCATTGATGTTTTGGGCGAGGGCAATGTCGCCATTGGCACGCTGGCGGATTTCGGCCAATTGTTGGGTCGCAACCTCACGGTTCAGCCGTCCATCTCGCACGGCCTGGCGGATGTGTTGGGCCGAGCGCAGGCGGCAGTCGAAGAGTTGGTCGAAGGCGATCTGGGTACGATTAAGCTCAGCATTCTCGCGCTGCAGGTCATTGGCGATCTGGGCGTTGACGCCGGCTTGGTCGCGCTGTTGGCGCTGCAGCGCGGAGTAATAGCCTATTGCCGCACCCGTTGGGGCACCGATCAACGCGCCGGTGAGTGCGCCTTGCCAGGTACCGGTTGCAAGGCCGCTGATCAGCGCGCCCGAGACGGCACCGATGGCCGCAGCCTGCACGATGTCCTCACCAAAGAAATTGCCCGTGCTGTCAAGCTGGACGACGAGCGCCCGACAGGCGTCGCGCCCGTCATCATAGCCGATGCGTTGTACCTGCGTTGTGCAGGCGGCAAGAACGATACCAGCGGTTAGGGCGGCCGTGATGCGGTAAGAGCCGGAGCGTGCCATGTAAAACGCAATCTCCAATTTCGATAATGTTTAACCCATTCTGGGCGGCCTGCCCAGGGTCATTGGTAATTACTCACGTGGTCGGCCCTGAACGACCTGATCAGGCGCAGGCGAATTTCCCGCCGATCAGATCTCGGATGGCCTGCAGTGCGGGTTGACCGCCCAGGCGGGCGGTTCCGGTGACCGAGCGATATCCGGCGTGGATCTGCGCCCCCCAGTCTGACCGGAAGCCGTTGGTGACTTTACGGAACACCACCGAGTGGCGGATTTCCCGCTCGGAGATGTTGTTGGTGGCCGGCACCTCGCGGTCTGTCAGGAAGACAAAGAACTTTGTTCGCCAAGCCTTGATCTGCTTGTTCAGAACCTGACCGGCGGGATGGGCGACGGGCTGGGCGACGAGGCGATCGAGTGTGTTGTCGGCCCTGGCAGCGTAGGCAGCCAAGGTGCTGTC
>NZ_JBBARU010000131.1:0-4668 GCF_040399605.1 Rhodovarius sp.
TCCGACACGGTTGGAAAACCTTATCTCGGTGTCCACCAAACCGGCAGCAGGCCAGACTGGCCCGGCGCGGAGACGGCCGAAAATCGCTCTCCGGAGGCCAATTCTCTCCGGACCTCCTGACTTGGGCGTTTTAGTACGGAACTCAAAAACCTAGGTCAAAGGCCGGTTTCCGCGCGGTCAGCATTTGCCTTGGTTCGAACCCCACTTGCCCTAAATCCGTACTTCGAGAGCGAACACTTTGGTACGGCGCGAGAGTCGAATCTGGCCTAAGCGCCACTGCAAAACTGACCCATGCGCCGATTGAAACCTGACCCATGCCAAAGATGATCCTGTCGAATTGGCGGGGTCCGGGATGGTTGGAGGAGAGGCGGCAATGGAGATCAGGATATTGTCCAAACACGGCAAGGGCGTGCGCGAGATTGCGCGAGAGGTCGGCGTCTCGCGCAATACGGTGCGCCGCTACCTGCGGGTCCCGGACGCAGCGCGGTATCGCGAACGGCCACCCCAGCCTGGCAAGCTATCAGCGTTCGAGGGCTACATCCTCCAGCGCCTGGCCTCTGCACTGCCGGATCGGCTGGCGGCCACGGTGCTGCTGCGTGAACTGCGCGCGCGGGGCTACGCGGCTTTGGGGCGGAACCGACGGGTGGCGACCGCGCCGCCTTCACCCACGCCTATGCGGCGGATTGGGAGAAATGGAGCCAAGTGGTGCGCGACAACGATATCCGCCCCGGTTGACGGCTGCGAGGCATATCCACGCCTTTGGTGCTTCCGCCAAAGGCGACGGGCGGCAGGCGGCCAAATTCCGGAAGTGCGCTCGAGCATGGTGGCGATGTCTGGTTGCATCGCCACCATGCCGACAAGGGCGGGACGCGGAGGTCAGCCCGCGCGCATCCGCCTCGCCAGGTTCTCGCCAATCATCACGCAGGTGAAGTGTAAGTTTGCGCGGCAATCCGTCGGCATGATCGATGCGTCCGCCACGCGAAGGCCGCTCACCCCCCGCACCTTGAGATCGGGGTCGACCACGCCGCGCGGGTCCTCGTGGGCGGTCATGCGGCAAGTGCCGGCGGCGTGCTGGATGTCGCTCGCTTCGCGCAGCATGATTGCATCCAGCGCGTCATCCTCCAGGGCGGCGGCATTAGGCATCGAGAGGCCCGACTCACCGAATTCGATGGCATCGGCGAGGCCCGCGAGCGGCGCCAATGCGGTCAGGCGGGCCAGCCGCCGCACGCCGTCGCGAAGGCGAAGCCTGTCCCGCGGGTCCGCCAGCATGTTCTCCTCGACGGTCGGTTGCGCCTCCGGGTCGGTGGAAGTGAGGCGCAACTCCCCACGCGAGAACGCGTCGTAGAGAGCGATGCCCACAGCACCGCCCGGCGCGGGGCCTTCACCACCGGACAGGCCGCGGTGGTTGTAGGCGATCATGATCATGTCGCGCTCGCCGCCACCAGCGAGACCACTGCTGTAGGTCAGGCAACAATTGGTGTGCCGCGCATCCGACCCCTGCGCGCGAAATTCCGCCTTCAGGGCCATGCTGGCGCGCAGGATCGGATGGTCCATCAGGTGCTGGCCGACAGCAGGCAGGTCCTGCCGCACGGTGATGCCGAGCGCCTTGAGCGCGCCGGCGGGGCCGATGCCCGAGCGCATCAGGATGGTGGGGCTGTGGATCGCGCCGGCGCAGAGCACGATTTCCTGCGCGGCGATATCCTCCCACGTCTCGCCGAAGCGCACGCGCACACCGGTGGCGCGGCTGCCCTCGAAGAGGATGCGGTCCACCAGCGCGCCGCCGCGGATGGTGAGATTAGCCCGGCCTCGCGCGGGCTCCAGGTAGCCGTCATTGGTGGTGACGCGCAGCCCACCGCGCAAATTGATCGGGTTGCAGGAAATGCCCTCGCCTTCTGGCGCGTTCAGGTCGGGCTTCCAGCGGTAGCCTGCCGCCAGCGCGGCATCGCGCAGGCCAAGATCGACGGCGCCCCAATGCCCCATCGGCATCCGGAAGACGGGCAATGGGCCGCCCTGGCGGATGCCGGGCGCCACACCGGTATCGGCGTCATCCTCGATGGCATCGAAGAGCGGCAGGACATCGCTTGCCGACCAGCCCTCGCAGCCCGCCTCGGCCCAGGCGTCGAAGGCGGCGGGGACTCCCCGAATTGCGATCTGCGCGTTGACGGTGGAGGAGCCGCCCATGGCTTTGCCGCGCCAGTAGAATTTCGGCTCCTGCGCGGCGGTGCGCCGCGTCATCAGGCCCGGCCACTGCCATTGGGCCTGATGCGCGGGGTCGTGCATGAAGGGGATGATGTTTGCGCTGCGCAGCGCCTGCGGCGCATCGGCCGAGCGCCAGTCACGCCCGGCTTCCAGCAACAGCACGCGCCGTTGCCCGTCCTCCGAGAGCCTAGCGGCCAGAGGGGCGCCGGCCGAACCGGCACCCACCACGATCACGTCATACATCGCCATCATCGCTTCTCGACATTCCAGAACAGCGGGATCGCCGAGGGGATCAGGTTCGTCAGCTGCGCGCGATAGGCGGCAGGCTGCGCGAACTGGCCCCAAGGCACCGCGATGGCCTGACCATAGACGATCTCCTGCATGCGCGCCGCGATCGCCTGGCGTGCCTCCAGCGTGGGTGCAGCGGCGAATTGCGCGAAGAGCGGCGTGAGTGCCTCCTCGCAATGGAAGCCGCCCGTCGTGGCATTCGTGCAGTTGAAGCCGATGACGGAGTTGGTCAGCGGCGAATGCAGGTCAACGCCCAGCGCATGCACGCCGAAGACGCTCCATCCCTCGCGCCGCGTGCGGCGGGCCAGCACCGAGGCCCAGTCCATCACCTGCATGTCCACGTTGAAGCCGGCGCGGCGCAGGCGGTCGGCCAGGATCTCGCTGGAGATCTTGGCGGCCTCCAGGTCATTAGCGACGAGCACGATCACGGGCTCGCCGGCATAGCGCGTCTGGCGCAGCGCTTCGCGCGCGGCCTCTATCGAGGGCTGGCGCATCGGCTCGGTCCCGGCCGCGGACTCATAGGGCGAGCCGCAGATGAAGAACGCATTACAGGACCGGGCGTAACGGTCAGAGAGGCCGAAGCCCGCCATCACCTCCGCCTGGTCCACCAGGCGCAGCAGGACGCGACGGATGGCGGGATCGGCGAAGGGGCCGGAGGCGGCGTTGGTGCGGTAGTGCCCCGTGAACTGGTCGAGGCCGGTGAAGTTCTGCACCCGCACGCGGCGGTCGCGCTCCAGGGCGGCGAGCAGGTCGAAGGGAGCATACTGGATGAAATCGATCTCGCCCGAGCGCATCGCCGCAATAGCCGTCTGCCCATCAGGCACCACCCGGATGTCCAGGCTCTCGATGCGCACGACCTTGCCACCCGCCAGGTAGTTGGAGGGCTCGGCGCGCGGTACGTAGGCGGCGTTGCGGCGCAGCACCATGCGGTCGCCCGTGCGGTGGTCGGCGCGGCGATAGGTGAAGGGGCCGGAGCCGATGATCTCTGGAACGCGCTCGGTGCCCGGCGTGCGCGCCAGGCGCTCAGGCAGCATGAAGGGCACTGGCGAGGAGGTGGTGCCGAGCGTGTCCAGCACCAGTCCAAAGGGCTCCTTCAGGGTTAGCGTGAAGCTTCGCGCATCCCGTGGCTCGAGCGAGGCGGTGGCAGCCATGAGGCGGCTGCCGAGCGCGCTGCGGCTGCCCCAGCGGCGCAGCGAGGCCACGCAATCGGCTGCTGTGACCGGGGTTCCGTCATGCCAGAGCAGACCCTCGCGCAGGGTGAAGTTCCAGACCAGCCCATCGGGCGAGCGCGTCCATTCCTGCACCATCTGCGGCTGTACGCGCCCCTGGCCATCCATCGCGAATAGCGTGTCGTAGACCATGTAGCCGAAGGTGCGGGTGATGTAGGCCGGCGTGAAATGCGGATCGAGCGTGACGATCTCGGCCTCCAGCACTGCCGTGAGGTTCTGTGCACGCGCACCACCCGGGGGCAACCAGAGCGAGGCGAGCAACAGGAATGGAACGACCCAGCCAGAACAACGATGCGGCATTGCGCTCTCCTTTTCAGACGTGCGGTCGAGCCTAGGTCCGGCGCGAAGTGGATGTAAACAGCCGCGCCTCAATGCGGGCGTAAGCCCGGGTTGATCATGATCGGTGCCGATGCCTATCGCACCGAACGGGATGTTGATGTGCAAGGCGATCTGGCGAAGGCCAGGGCGGTGCACAAACTGCTCGGCGACGGCTTCCCCCTGGCTTTTGACGCCGATCATTCCCACTCGGTGAGCGCGTCCATCGGGGAATGCACTGGTCACACAAGCGCTGCACGCAGTGGCGCAGCGGCTCGATCGGGTAACGCTGCCTCCAACCTCCTTCAGCGAGGCCTCCCGGTCGCCGCCGGCGATGGCGGTGGCGATCGCTGTGCCGCCCAGCCCGTCGACCACCCAGGGGGAGGAGCTCGTCATGACCGGCAAGATAAAATCGCCGACCAGTATGCGAACCGCACTTCGCACTTGAATAATATCCAAGTATTTACAAGGTGCCTCAGTGTCGAAATTGGAGAAGCGCCATTGAGTGTTTCAAATCAGATAATGCCGACGGATTCAACATCCATAGCGAACACCATCGATGCCCTGAGATGTTTACGGTAATGCGATGGCAGTTCAGAGATTTCGGCTGACGGTGGTTGATCGTACAATCATCGAG
>NZ_JBBARU010000132.1:0-4444 GCF_040399605.1 Rhodovarius sp.
CCGGCGGCTTCATCATGCTGCCAGCACCTGCGGGAGATGGTCGAGATAGGCCTGACCGGCACCGCCGCCAATCTGCTGCGCGATGCCCGGGGCCGCGCCGTTGAAGCTTTCGAGCCGGGCATGATCCTTTACCGCCGCGGCGCAGGCAGCTTGCCACCATCGATGCCAATCCACCCCACCGGCAACATGGCGTTTCCACATGGTCCGCGTTAACGAATTGACACTGCGTGAAGTCGATGGCCTGATTATCCATCCAAGAAAAACGAACCTCGCGCCGTGACCGCCAAAGGCGGCGCCGCTGGACAGAATGGTGGGAGAAAGCCGAATGTTCCTGATCGACAGGCGACAGATGCTAACGCTGGCGGCCTGGTCCGCGGCGACAACAAAAGCATGGGCCCAATCGCCCATGCATCCGCAGGAACGCGCTTTGTATGAAGCCGCCAAGCGGGAAGGCGAGGTCACGTGGTATACAGGCCAATACAGCGCCGAGCCGTCTGAAGCGGCCGGCCGCGCATTCACCGCTCGCTATCCTGGAGTGCGCTGCAACGTGGTGCGCACCACCTCCCAGGTCGCCTTCCAGCGCCTCTCGCAGGATGCGCGCGCGGGCGTGGGTCAGTGTGACGTGTTCTCTTCGACCAATGGCGGGCACTACATTCAGCTCAAGCGACAAAATCGGCTGATGCAGTTCCGCCCAGTCAATGCCGACGGCCTACTGCCGATCCTGCGGGTATCAGACCCAGACAATTACTTCCAGTCTTCGTTCATCGGCATCTACCTGATGGCGCACAACACCCGCCTGGTCTCAGAGACGGAGGCGCCGAAATCCTGGACCGACATCCTCGACGCAAGATGGAAGGACAAGCTGGCCGTCGGCCATCCGGGGTTCAGCGGCGCGATCGGGCTGTGGGCGTTGCAAATGCGCAGAATGTTCGGCCCCGACTATCTGGTGAGGTTTGAACGCAACAAGCCGCAGGTCGGACGCTCCTCGATCGACCCTGTGACTATGATGACGGCAGGTGAGCGCGCTGTCGGCGTAGCGGTACCCTCCGCCACGACTCTGACCTCCATCTCCCGCGGCAATCCATTGAGATTGATCTACCCGACCGAAGGGGTCATCGCGGCGCTTTCGCCTTCCGCGATCCCAAACAACGCGCCGCATCCGAATGCGGCGAAGCTGTTCATGGAGTTCACCACCGGGCCGGGCCTCTCCACGGCGGTACGCACGCTGTTCAACGAGAGCCTGCGCCCCGAAGTTCCGCCGCCCGATGGCTCCCGCCCACTCGATCAGGTGACTATGCTCGCGCCGAGCATGGAGGAGGCGGAGCGCGGTGTGCCGGAGGTCCGCGAGGTCTGGCGCGAACTCTTTGGCGTTTGAGGATATCGGCATGAGCCAGGGCGGAGCAGCCGCGCCCGCGCTGCGGCCCAGCCGGTTCCGACTGCTGGAACCGGCGATGCTGCTGTGGGTCGCGCTGATCGCGGCACTTCTAGTGCTGGTTGCAGCGCCGCTGGTGAAGATGCTCCTCATCTCCTTTGAGATGCAGGAGACGGGCGAGTTCACCTTCCAGAACTACCTGACGGCCTATGGCCGTGCGCGCTACCTGGATGCGCTTCGAAATTCGTTGCTGCTCGGGCTGCTGTCGGCAACGATATCGACCGTCATCGCTGTGCCTATGGCCTGGGCCGTCTCGCGCACCGACATGCCGGGTAAGGGCTTTACCTGGGCGGTGGTGCTTGCCGCTTTCGTCATGCCGCCCTATCTCGGCGCCATTGGCTGGATCTTGCTGGCGGGGCCAAATTCCGGCTGGATCAACGTGGTCTGGAGGGCGGTTACCGGGGCGACGGAACCGCTGTTGAACATCTACACCTTCACCGGGATGGCCTTCGTCATCGCCATGCATTCCTTTCCACTGGTCTTCATCTTCGTGAAGTCCGCGCTGGACCTGATTTCCTCGGAGATGGAGGATGCCGCCAACATCCTGGGCGCCGGCACCTGGGTGACGATGCGTAAGGTGACGCTGCCGCTGGTTTGGCCGTCCATCCTTGGCGGCTTCATCCTGATCTTCCTGGAAACCATCGCGCTGTTCGGCACGCCGGCTATCATCGGCATCCCCGCGCGTATCAACGTGGTCACCACGCAGCTTTGGCAGTTCTTCGAGGATCCGGTCCGCGTCGAGGTCGCCGCTGCCTTCGCTATTCCGCTGCTGCTGATCACCATCGCGCTGATTGCAGTGCAGAAGCTCATGCTGAACCGCAAGGGCTTTGTTTCGCAGACGGGCAAAGGCGGTGAGCGGCGGGAGGTGAAGCTGGGCCCCTGGCGCTGGGTGCTGTTAGGCTGGTGTGTCAGCGTGGCGCTGCTGTCGGTTGGCAAGCCACTGATCGTGCTGCTGCAGGCTTCCTTCGCCAAGGCCTGGGGGCGTGGCTTCTCGCTGGATAACCTGACACTACGCAACTACCGCTTCCTCCTGTTTGAGCATGACCAGGCGCCACAGGCGGTGTGGAACACGCTATGGTTCTCGGCTGCGTCAGCGACCATGGCGATCATCCTGGCGCTGCTGGTCGCCTACATCGTAGTGCGGAAGCTGATGCGCTTCGCCGGTGCGCTGGGCTTCCTGGCGATGGCACCCTTCGTCATCCCGGGCATTGTGCTCGCCATCGGCTTCTATGCTGCCTATGCCGGGCCGCCGATGTCGCTCTATGGCAGCGCGCTGCTGCTCATCCTTGCCTTTACGGCGCGTTTCCTGCCGATCGCCTATGCGAGTTCCCAGGCCGCGATCCGCGCAGTGCATCCCGAGATGGAGGAGGCCGCCCGCATCCTGGGTTCGGGCCGCCTGCACGCCATCCGCAAGATCACTGCCCCGCTGATCAAGTCATCCCTGCTCGGCGGCTGGCTGGTGGTCTTCATCGTCGCGTCGCGGGAACTTTCGGCCGCCATCTTCCTGGTCGGCCCGCGGACGCGAACCATGTCGGTTTTGCTATACGATCTGACCGAGCAGGGCAATTTTGAGGTCGTCTCGGCCTTCGGCGGAATTTTATTGTTCATCACCATGGTCATCGTCGGCATCGGCATGAAGCTGGTGGGGCGCGACTTCATGCTGCGGAGGGAATAGCCTTGCCACGCCTGGTACTTTCCGGCCTGACCAAGGCCTACGGCAAATTGACCGTCGTCGATCGCGTGGACCTCTCGCTGGAGGAGGGGGAATTCGTCTCCCTGCTCGGCCCCTCCGGCTGCGGCAAGACAACGACGCTGCGCATGATCGCCGGTTTCGTGGACCCGACAGGGGGCAGCATCCAGGTTGATGGCAGCGTGCTGTCCGCACCTGGGGCCGTGGTGCCGCCGGAGCGCCGCGGCATGTCGATGATCTTCCAGTCCTACGCGATCTGGCCGAACATGACGGTGGCAGAAAACGTTGCCTTTGGCCTGAAGCTGCGCAACCTTAGCTCGGAGGATGTGAGGAGCCGCGTCCGCGAAATTTTGGACGTGGTGAAGCTTGAGAACCTCGCCCATCGCTATCCGGCCGAACTCTCCGGCGGGCAGCAGCAGCGTGTCGCCCTGGCGCGCGCCATCGTGGTGAAGCCATCGGTTCTTCTTCTGGATGAACCCTTATCCAACCTCGATGCCAACCTCCGTGAGGAAATGCGCTTCGAGATCCGCCGTCTGCACGATGAATTCCGTATTACCACTGTCTATGTCACCCATGACCAGGGGGAGGCGATGGCGACCTCCGACCGGATCGCGGTGATGAATGCGGGGCGGATCGAGCAGATCGACGCGCCGCATCTGCTCTATACCCGCCCGCGCACGCGTTTTGTAGCCGGCTTTGTGGGCCGAACCAACTTGCTAGAGGCGCAGGTCGAGGCCGGGATTTTGCTGCTGGATGGCGTCAGTCTCGGCTCCGCAGGGCAGGCAGGCCTACCGGCGCTCCCCCACGGCGAGGTGCTGATCTCGCTGCGGCCGCAAGCCATGACTATCCATGAGGCGGCTCCGACCGATGCGGGCCTCGTGCTGGAAGCGACGATCTTGGGGCGAACCTATCTCGGCGAGGCTTGGGATTACGTGGTGCAGCCACTTGGGACCGGGCTCAAGCTGCGCGCAGCGGCGCAGCCGCTTGAAGCGCACGATGTTGGGCGCCGGGTGTGGCTGCGGATCGATCCGCGCCAGTTGGCCGTGGTGGCGTAGAAGTTCCGGGTTGCCCGTTCGTGGATCAGACCATCGCCAAATTCTGCGCGATCGAGCGCGTCCTGTGCTGAATTTTGTCCGTCTTCCCAAGTGCGCGTTGCGGCCGTTGAAGCCGCGCCACATGATATCATTGGCTTGCGCATCAGGCCTGCGATGGCTCCCATTGACCCTGAACGGTTTGCGCATCGGTACTCCGCCGGCAATACGAAATCGATAACAGCTCCACAAACTCAGCAGTATGAGTGTTGATCATCGCGAGGTCGGCTG
>NZ_JBBARU010000133.1:0-4431 GCF_040399605.1 Rhodovarius sp.
AAAGAAAGGGGGTGCGGGGGAAATTCGTTTCCCCCGCCTCTTGCTTCCCCTCTGTCCCGGGCCTATAAGCCCGCTCCCCGTCCTTGTGTCGGGGCCCATAATTGGGGAACGCGGGAGACAGAGGTGGGGTGACCTGCGCTATGTCGTATGCACCGCGGGCCTCTGCGTTTCAGAGGAGTATGGCCTTTGGCCAAGAAGATTATCGGCTATATCAAGCTGCAGATTCCTGCGGGCAAGGCCAATCCTTCGCCGCCGGTTGGTCCGGCGCTGGGTCAGCGCGGCCTGAACATCATGCAGTTCGTCAAGGAATTCAATGCGGCGACGCAGCAGATGGAGCCGGGCACGCCGACGCCTGTGGTCATCACTGCGTTTTCGGACCGTACATTTTCCTTCATCACCAAGACCCCGCCGAACACTTACTTCCTGCTGAAGGCAGCGAAGATTGAGAAGGGCAGCACCACTCCGGGCAAGGGGCCTGTGGTTGGGCGCGTGTCGAAGTCTCAGCTGGCGGAGATTGCCAAGGTGAAGATGAAGGACATGAATTGCACCAGCATTGACAGTGCCGTGCGTCAATTGGCCGGGTCTGCCCGCGCCATGGGCATGACTGTGGTGGAGGGTTAAGATTATGGCAAAGCAAACCAAGCGCATGAAGGTCGTCACGGCTGCTGTGGATGCGCAGAAGGCTTATGCCCTCGCCGATGCCATTGCTCTGGTGAAGGACAATGCCAAGGCCAAGTTCGATGAGACCATCGAGATTGCGATGAATTTGGGTGTTGACCCGCGCCATGCGGACCAGATGGTTCGCGGCGTGATTGGTATGCCCAATGGCACGGGTAAGACTGTTCGCGTGGGCGTTTTCGCCCGCGGTCCGAAGGCTGATGAGGCGCGCGCTGCTGGTGCCGATGTGGTGGGTGCGGATGATCTCGCTGCCGCGGTGCAGGAGGGCAAGATCGAGTTCGACCGTTGCATTGCAACGCCGGACATGATGGCGCTGGTTGGCCGGCTTGGTAAGATCCTCGGCCCGCGCAACCTGATGCCGAACCCGCGCTTGGGCACGGTGACCATGGATGTCAAGGGCGCGGTGACCGCGGCCAAGGGCGGCCAGGTTGAGTTCCGGGCCGAGAAAGCGGGCATTGTCCATGCCGGTATCGGCAAGGCTTCTTTCCCGGCTGAGAAGCTGCTGGAGAATGCGCGTTCCTTTATCGACGCGATCCAGAAGGCGCGGCCGAGCGGTGCCAAGGGCAATTACGTGAAGAAGGTTGCTGTCAGCTCCTCGATGGGTGCTGGCGTGAAGGTGGACCTGACCACGCTCAGCGCCTGATTGAAATTCACACCCTTTTTTGGGGTGTGCGCAGGGTGGGGGTTATCCCCTGCCCGACCTGTCAAAGATCGCATGTGGGGCTTGGCTCCATAAGGGTGGGTTAACCTCACCGCACGCGGGAGGCGGGGCGCCATGACAATTGCCGGGGTGTGATCCCCGTCGTTTGGCTTGGGCTTCCGGCTTTGCATTCAAAGACAGGCGAACCATGGGTGGCGCTGCCGGAAGGTGGCGCTGCCCGCGTGTGAACCGGCCCGACCTCCGAGAGGGGCAAGGGCCACCGTAGGAGACTGCACGTGGAACGGACGGAAAAGCGCGACTTCGTCGCGTCGCTCGCCACGGTGTTCGGGGAAACCTCTTTCGTCCTGGTGGGCCGCAATGCGGGCCTGACTGTGGCGGCGGTGGATGATCTTCGGCGCCGGATGAAGGCGAATGGCGCGACGTACAAGGTCGCGAAGAACCGCCTGGCCATGCGCGCCCTCGACGGCACCCGTTTCCAGGGCATTTCGCCACTGCTGAAGGGTCCGACCGCGCTTGCGTGGTCGAGCGATCCTGTTGCCGTGGCCAAGACCGCCGTGGAGTTCGCCAAGGGGAACGACAAGTTCGTGATCCTGGGCGGGGCGCTCGGTAATCAGTTGCTTGATGCCAATGGCATTAAGGCGCTGGCCGAGCTTCCCTCGCTCGAAACGCTGCGCGCGTCGCTGCTGGGCATGCTTCAGACCCCGGCATCGCGCATCGCCTCGGTGCTTCAGGCACCTGGTGGGCAGCTGGCGCGGGTGTTCAAGGCATATGCCGATCGGGACGCCGCATAGTCGGGAAGTCGAATCGCTCCATCGGGATTCGCCTGATGGGGTTGCAATCATCAAGTCAAGCGATTATTTAGGGGATATACATCATGGCCGATCTTGCAAAGCTTGTGGACGAGCTGTCCAGCCTGACTGTTTTGGAGGCTGCTGAGCTCTCCAAGATGCTGGAAGAAAAGTGGGGCGTCTCTGCCGCCGCGCCGGTGGCTGTTGCCGCCGCTGCTGGCCCGGCCGCCGCTGCCGCGCCGGTTGAGGTGCAGACCGAGTTCACCGTGATCCTCGCCGCCGCTGGCGACAAAAAGATCAACGTGATCAAGGAAATCCGCACCATCACCGGCCTGGGCCTGAAGGAAGCCAAGGACCTGGTCGAGGGCGCGCCCAAGACCGTGAAGGAGTCGGTGTCGAAGGACGAGGCCGACAAGATCAAGAAGGTGCTGGAAGAGAACGGCGCCAAGGTCGAGGTCAAGTAATCCATCCTTCGGGATGGTGCTTCCGGCCGCCGCAAGGTGGCCGGGCTGAACTGAGCCGGGAATGGGCGGGGATCGGCAACGGTTCTCGCCCCTCTCGGCGTTTTGCGCTCTTTGCGGTTCCGCACAGGGCATTGTCATCGCGGGCTTGTCGGTTACGTGCCGATGGGGCCGCCAGATTGGGAAGCTGAACAGGCATGAACGCCATCAACAAGCCGTTCACGGGCAGCAAGCGCATCCGCAAGAGCTTCGGCCGTTTGCCCGAGGTCGCGCCGATGCCGAACCTGATCGACGTGCAGCGTTCCTCTTATGCCCATTTCCTGCAAATGGAGGTGCATCCCGATAAGCGGACGCATACCGGCCTGCAGGAAGTCTTCAAATCCGTCTTCCCGATCGATGATTTTGGTGGCCGCGGCCGGCTGGAATTTGTCCAGTACGAGTTGGAGGAGCCGAAATACGATGTGGAAGAGTGCATTCAGCGCGGCCTGACCTATGCGGCGCCCCTGAAGCTGCGCCTTCGTCTCATCGTATGGGATATTGACGAAGACACCGGCAGCCGCTCGATCCGCGACATCAAGGAGCAGGATGTCTATATGGGCGATATGCCGCTCATGACGGATAACGGCACCTTCATCGTCAATGGCACTGAGCGGGTGATTGTCTCGCAGATGCACCGCTCGCCGGGCGTCTTTTTTGACCATGACAAGGGCAAGACCCATTCTTCGGGCAAGTATCTCTTTGCCGCGCGGGTGATCCCCTATCGCGGCTCCTGGCTCGATTTCGAGTTCGATGCCAAGGATATTTGCTACGTTCGCATCGACCGCAAGCGCAAGCTGCCGGCCTCCACCTTACTTTATGCGCTGGACAGCGAGGCCACCGAGGCCAAGCGCGACACCGCGCGCGCCGAGGGCCGTGAGCTGGAGCCGGGCGAAATCCGCGGCATGGATGCCGAGGAGATGCTGACCTATTTCTACGGCAAGGTCGCCTTCAACCGCCTGCCCAAGGGCTGGGCCCGCAGCTTCGACCCTGAGAGCTTCAAGGGCATCAAGCTGCTCGAGCCGCTGATCGACGCCAAGACCGGCGCCGTGGTGGCCGATAAGGACGTGAAGATGACGCCGCGCGCCGCGCGCAAGATCGTCGAGGCGGGCACGACCGAGGTGCTGGTGGGCCGTGCAGATTTGCTGGGCCGCTTCATGGCTGAGGATATCGTCAACCTGGAGACCGGCGAAATCTGGATCGAGGCCGGCGAGGAGCTGTCTGAGGCCAAGCTGGCGGCGATGGAAGAGGCGGGCATCGATGAGTTGCCGACGCTGGCCATCGACCAATCCGTCGGTCCGTGGATGCGCAACACGATCATGGTGGACAAGAACTCCAACCGTGACGAAGCGCTGATGGACATCTACCGCGTCATGCGTCCGGGCGAGCCGCCCACGCCGGAAACCGCTGAGACCCTGTTCAAGGGCCTGTTCTTCGACATGGAGCGCTATGACCTCTCCAGCGTCGGCCGGGTGAAGATGAATATGCGCCTGGGCTTCTCGCTTGATGAGGTGCCGGACACCCAGCGCACGCTGCGCCGGATGGACATCATTTCCACCGTGAAGACCCTGCAGGAGCTGAAGGACGGCAAGGGCTCGATCGACGATATCGACAATCTTGGCAATCGCCGGGTGCGTTCGGTGGGCGAGTTGATGGAGAACCAGTACCGCCTGGGCCTGCTGCGGATGGAGCGCGCGATCAAGGAGCGCATGGGCTCGGTCGATATCGACACCGTCATGCCGCATGACCTGATCAACGCCAAGCCGGCGGCGGCGGCGGTGCGCGAGTTCTTCGGCTCCTCGCAGCT
>NZ_JBBARU010000134.1:0-1893 GCF_040399605.1 Rhodovarius sp.
GGAGGTCGTACCGGTGTCCTCTACATCAGCGAGGTCATGTGCAGATGCCCTGGTGGCCGGCTGGATTGCCCGTTTTGGCGTCCCGGAAACGATTACATCGGACCGCGGAGCTCAATTTTCCTCTGCCATATGGGCCGTGCTGGTCAGGACCTTGCAGATAAGCCACATCATGACGACAGCATACCACCCCCAAAGCAACGGTATGGTGGAAAGGTTTCATCGTCAACTAAAAGAGGCTCTCAGATCCCGGTCAGCCTCTTCCGATTGGCCGGAGCACCTGCCCTGGGTCCTCCTCAGCCTCCGTGCCACACCCAAAGAGGACGCCGGAGTCTCCTCTGCAGAGTTGGTGTATGGCTCCCCGCTCTGCCTCCCTGGCGAGCTGCTGCAAGCGCCAGAGGCCGTTCCAGAGTCACTCCTTCAACAGCTTCGGTCCTCCAACCTCACCTTGCCCACCCGGCCTCGCTCCTATGCGGAGGCCGCCACTTCGTCCAGCCTTCTTGCCTCGGCGGACTACGTCTACATTCGCCGCGGGCCCATCAGCCCCACACTGGCCTCCGCCTTTACTGGTCCTTACCGTGTTCTCTCCCGGTCAGCAAAATACTTCACCATCGACCTCGGAGGCCGCCCTGATACAGTGAGTGTCGACCGTCTCAAACCTCATCTGGGTCTTCTGCCTGTGACACCTGCTGCTGTCCCATCTCGAGGCCGCCCTCCTTCTTCTGCTTCAGCTCCTCAGCCTCCGGCCTCGCAGCTGGGGGGGGCCCCTGTAGCGACACGGCCTCGAGAGGAAAATCCGCGAGAGGAGGACGGAGAAAATCCGCCGTGAAAATATGCTAATTGTATCAGTCTTTTCTTAGCTGCTTTCGCGAGAATATATATCTAAACTCTATACCGCGTTGTAGTCTAAAGTGGTGACCCCGCCGCCTCAATCTAGTGATGGCGGACAACGACATGCAGCTGGAGGACATGGAGCAGCCACAGGTTCCACCTCAGCAGCAACCACAAGCCGGTGACAACGGTGAGGCTCTCAGAACACAAATCAGTGCCACCGCAGCGAGCCGCATGAAGTTGCCACCGTTCGATGCGGACGATCCGGCCCCATGGTTCGGCTATGCGGAGCTTCAGTTTCGGCTCCGCCAAGTCACCGTCCCGGTAGACCAGTTCACTGTCATCGCATCCAGTTTCTTACCTGGTTCGTCCATCTTTCGTGAGGCCGCACCGATTCTCCTCAGCGTTCCGAACGACGGCTCCTACACACAGCTGAAGGAATTCTTGCTGCGCGGCCACACAGTCAGCGAATTCCAGCGGCTGGAGACGCTGATGACAGCGGAGCCGCTCGGAGCCAGGCGACCCACAGACATGCTGGCGGAAATGCAAAGCCTCTGTCCAGCCGGAGAAGAGGAGACGGCGTTTTTCCGTCACGCTTTTCTCCGTCGCCTTCCAGCGGAGATCAGGAATTTTGTGCTTGAAGAGAAGGGGCCTCTTCGCGCCATCGCAGAGAGGGCCAACCTGTTCCAGACCAGCTTGTCCAGCAGGCCGGGCCTGGCGGCCATTTCGACTGAGGAGGAGACGGTGGCGGCCATCGGCGGCCAGAAGAGGAAAGGTCAACCTCAGCAACAGCAGCAGCGCCAGCCACAGCAGCAGAAACCTCAGCGCCAACAGCAGCCGGCAGCCAACAACCCTACGCCGGTGCAGCTAGCTCAGCAGTCAGCTGGTTTGTGTTTCGCTCACTGGAGGTGGGGCGCTAACGCGCGATCCTGCAAGGCGCCATGTTCCTGGCAGGGAAACTGAGAGCGGCCGCAGCGAGCTCCGTGGCTCGGCAGCCTGCGGCCAGACCTTCTTCACCTTCATCCTCTTCACCTTCATCCTCTTCACCTTCATCCTCTTCACCTT
>NZ_JBBARU010000134.1:1993-4338 GCF_040399605.1 Rhodovarius sp.
TCTTCACCTTCATCCTCTTCACCTTCATCCTCTTCACCTTCATCCTCTTCACCTTCATCCTCTTCGCCTTCACCATCTGCTCCACACCGTGTCAACAGTGCCCAGTTTAGCGGCCGCATAAACACGGTGGAGGCCGGCAAGTTAGTCCACCTCAGAGAGCAGCTTTCTGGCCTAGATTTTTTGGTTGACACGGGAGCCTCCGTTTCCGTCATCCCTGCCAGCAGCAAGCAGGCAGGCCCCCTTACCCCATCTTCAACTGTCATCTCTGGTCCAGATGGCACCTCCATCAGCGTGCTAGGAGAGACCAAGATGGCCCTAGTTTTTGGCGGCCGGCATTTCTCTTGGACATTTTTAGTGGCCAACGTGGCACACAACATCCTTGGTGTAGACTTTCTGCGTCACTTCGGCCTCCTAGTAGACGCAAGCAACCATCGGGTGCTCCACGCGGCCACCATGACCACACTGGATACAGCCTCTGGCCGCCAACACAACCGCCACCACACCGGCCGCCGGGGTGCCCTTTGCTCCTTGGTGTCGAAGACCCCTCCCCCCCTCCACGAGGTCCTGATTGAGTTCCAACAGCTACTCAGCACACAAGAGGACCTGCCAGCTCCAATCCATGACACCGTCCACCACCTGGAGACTGACGGCCGCCCGGTGACGGCCCGGTTCCGCCGGTTGGACACGGAGCGCCTGGAGGCCGCCAAGGCGGAGTTCGCCAAAATGGAGCGGGCAGGAATCGTCAGGAGGTCCTGTAGCGAATGGAGCAGTCCTCTCCACATGGTCCGGAAGCCGGATGGCGGTTGGAGGCCGTGTGGCGACTATCGAAGGTTAAACCTACTCACCAAGCCGGACAAATATCCTCTCCCAAACATGGCCGACTTCTCTGGTCGGTTGGACGGGTGCCAGGTTTTCTCCAAGCTTGACCTCAGGAAAGGTTACCTGCAGGTTCCTGTTCGGCCTTCAGATGTGGCCAAGACGGCTATTATCACCCCGTTTGGCCTCTGGGAATTCCTACGCATGCCTTTCGGCCTGAAGAATGCCGGAATGACCTTTCAACGTCTGATGGACCGTGTGCTGCAGGGGCTGGATTTTGTGTTTGTCTATTTAGACGACATACTGATTGCCAGCAAGGACATGGCCAGCCACGCAGTACACCTGCGAGAGGTCCTTAGCCGTCTGCAGGAGCATGGCCTGGTCCTGAACGTGGACAAGTGCAGTTTCGGCCAGCCCACGGTTGAATTCCTTGGCCACCAGGTGTCCGGCCAGGGCTTCCGACCTTTGGCCACCAACATCTCAGCTTTGTCCTCTTTCCCCCGTCCAACGACAGTCCGTGACCTCCAGGGTTTCCTGGGCCTTGTGAATTTCTATAGGCCTTTCTTCCCGGCGGCCGCCAAGATCCTCCGGCCTCTCACAGAGGCGTTGAAGGGCGGCCCGGCCTGCAGCAGCCCCGTTTCTTGGTCCCCGGAGATGGAATCGGCCTTCTTGACGGCCAAGGCGACCCTGTCTTCTTCCGCCAGCCTCCGTTTCCCAGCTGAAAACTGCGACCTGGTTCTGGCAGTTGACGCCTCAGCCACACATGTGGGGGCGGCTCTTCAGCAGCAACGGCCATGCAGCCCAGCCTGGGAACCCCTCGGGTTTTTCTCAAGGAAACTGGACACCGCCCAGCAGAAGTACAGCGCCTTTGACCGCGAGCTTCTGGCCGCCTACGAGGCCATCAGACATTTCCGCCATTTGCTGGAAGGGAGGTGTTTCACTATCTGGACAGACCACAAACCTTTGGTCTCAGCACTCCACCGCATCTCCGAGCCATGGACTGCGAGACAACAGCGCCACCTGTCCTATCTTGCCGAATTCACCCCCACCCTGGTCCACATTCCTGGTTCCAGCAACGTGGTGGCAGACACGCTGTCCCGGCCTCCAGCTCCACCCGCAACTGTTGCTGAGGTCGCCGCTACTTCCCCACCGGCCGCAGCCTCCATTGACCTCAAGGCATTGGCGGCCGCCCAGGCCACCTGTGAGGCCACTCAGAGCCTGTTGGCCTCGCCACAGTCCCTCTCCATTCAACAGCAGAGCCTGGAGGATGTTTCCTTGTATTGTGATGTCTCAGCCGGCCGCCTCCGCCCCATCGTCCCACTCCCGTTCAGGCCCCAGGTTTTTCACCAGATCCATGACCTCGGCCACCCAGGCACCCGCGCCACCCAGCGCCTAGTGACCTCAAGGTTCGTATGGAAAGGCATGGGCAAAGACATCGCCGCCTGGTGCCGCGACTGTCAGCATTGTGGCCGCGGCAAAGTTACCGGGAAAATGGCCACCCCTCCGGCCGCCATTTCGGTACCCAGCAG
>NZ_JBBARU010000135.1:0-4188 GCF_040399605.1 Rhodovarius sp.
AGGTGCAGGAAACTAAGTTTCCTGCTGGGGTGCTCGAGGGGCAAAGCCCCTCGAAGTTTTAGTCCCCCCATTCCTTCCCAAGCATTGTCCAAGCCGCCAAGGCTTGAAAATACTTCACCCCAGCGAGGCCAGAAACTCGCGCAGTGCCTCGCGCCAGAAGCGCGCCTGGCCGGTGGTGCCGTGGCCGGTCGTTTCCGTGCTGGCCTCGATGAGATGCAGCCTGGCATGAGCGGTGCGCTGCATTGCTGCTTGCATCACGCCGGTCTGGGGTGGGTTGCGCTCATCATCGGCGGAATTGATCGCCAGCACGCGGGCGCGAATACGTTCCAGCAGCGGTGCTGGGTTGTAATCGCGTGAACTCTCCCATTGGTAGATGAAGTCATTCGCATCGGGCGGTGGATTGGCCGCCAGGCGCTGTTCGACCAGCGCATCGGCTTGGGCGCGGCTGGGGGCTTGGGCCTGCAGGGCCAGGGTGCCGCCATTGGTGGCGGTGGCGTAGAGCAGGCTGGCCATTCGCAGTGAGGGTGGTGGTGTGGTGTAGTTGCCATCGGCATAGGCGGGGTCGCGGCGGATGCTCTCGATCATGAGGCGGCGCAGCATCCAATTGCGCGCGGCCATTTCGGTGGGTTGGGCGGCCATGGGCACGATGGCATCCATGAAGTCTGGGTAGGTCACGCCCCATAGCCAGCTATGCATGCCGCCCATGGAATTGCCGATGACCAGCCGCAAATGGTTGAGCCCCAGGCCTTCGGTGACCAGGCGATGCTGGGCATGGACCATGTCGTCGTAATTGTAGCGCGGGAAGCGGGCGCGCAGACCATCAGAGGGCTTGCTTGAGGCGCCGGCACCCAGCGCATCGGGCAGGATGATGAAATGGCGCTGTGCATCGAGCGGCTGGCCGGGGCCGAAGAGTGCGCCGGCAAAGCCTTGATTGAGCAAATTGCGCGCCGAGCCTGCGGTGCCATGCAGCACCAGCACTGGCAGCCCGCCGGGATTGCCAATGGTGGTGTAGGCCAGCTTCACCGCGGGCAGGGTTTCGCCATTGTGGAAGCGGAAATCCCGCGCGACCCAATGGGCCTCGCGGGGAGTGGGGTATTCCGCGGCCGTGGCCACGCTGGCCAGGGCCAGGGGGATGGCCGAGCGGCGCGGCAGGTTGGGTGTCTGCAAGGTGGGCTCCTGGAGCGTCGCGGTCTTGGTCTGGGATGGGGGATGGCCGGGCGGGGTGTCAGGCCTGGCCGGCAAACATGCGCATGACTTTTTGCATGTCATAGGGCATTTCGTGCAGGGATTCGGGGTCCCACTCACTGCGTTCGGCGGCAAAGAAATCGCCGAAATAGACATGGATGGCGCCGGTGATGCGCGCGATGGGGTTGATCACCGAATGGATCACATCCGCCCCCAGCACCAGCGTGTCCTTCTCCGAAAGGGTCTTGGCGGAGGCACCTTCGATGCGGCCATTGGCATCCTCGGGAAGGCGGCGCCAGAGGATATTGTCCTCACGGCCGGAATAGACGCCGATCACCGCCGCCATGGCGTGATTATGCGGCATGATCACCATTTTGGGCTGCCATTGCACATTGAGGATGGTGAGGTCCTTCGCGCGATGCAGGACACCGAGGCCACCGCTTTGCGGCGTGCCCAGCCGGGCCATCAATGCTGCGGGGTCAGAGACGGCGCGGGCCACCACCTCGCGCATCTCGCGCGATGGCTGGCTGGCCTCGCATGCGGCCTGGCAATCGGCGATGAAGCGGTCCTGGTCGAACATGGTGATCCATTCCTTTGATGGTCGTGGTTTAGCCCACAGCCTCGCAACGCAGTTCAAAGCGGCATTCGGCAGCCCCGGCGGCGAGGCAGGCCACCTCATGGCAGAGGGGCTCATCCGCGCGGCCTTCGCATTCCAGCAGATAGCGCATCCCGCCGGCAAAACTGCCCTGGAACACATAGCAGACGCAGCGCCTCGCCTCGGGCCCATAGCCCAGCGCAAAGGCCGAATGGCGCGCCACAATGGTGCCGCTGCCCGCTTCCACATCCAAAGCCTCAATCGAAACCTGGCCATGGCCGCGCTGGGACATGCGCTTGAGGTAGTGCCGAAACGTCTCCAGCGGGGCGAGGGAATGGGTCTTAGCCTCCGCCCGGCACCATTGCAGTGCCGAGAGATGCGATGAGCCATAGACGATATCGCGATAGGCGGTGGGGCCGATCTTGGCTTCCACCGCCTTTTGCATATTCACCATGAAATGGCGCGGCAGATACATCATCGGCAGTCCGTCGGTGGACCAGATGGAGGTGGCGGGATCGACGTCGATGGGAATTTCGGGGGCGGCCATGGTGCTACTCCACCCGCGCGCCGGAGGCCCGGATGAGGGAGGCGAAGCCGGCCTCATTGGCGGCGCGGAAGCGGATGAATTCCTCGGCGGAGGTGTACCAGGGGGTGCCGCCATTCTCGGCGAGGCGGCGGATCAGGTCAGGGCTTTCCAGTGCCTGGCGGGTGAGGGCGTTGATCCGCGCGATAATGGCGGGCGGGATGCCGGCCGGGCCCATCACCCCACCCCAGGAGGTGATCTCAAAGCCGGGCAGGAATTCGGCCATGGTGGGGATATCGGGTGCTTGGGGGCTGCGGGCGGCGCCGGTCACCGCCAGGGCGCGCACTTTGCCCTCGCGCGCCAAAAGCAGCGCCTGGGGGATATTGTCGAAGATCATGTGCACCCGCCCGCCCAGCAGGTCGATATGCGCCGGTGCCCCGCCGCGATAGGGCACGTGCAGAATATCCAGATTGGCGAGGTATTTGAACATCTCGCCCGAGAGATGCACCGTGGTGCCCGAGCCTGAGGAGGCATAGGCATAGCGGCCGGGATTGGCCCGCAACAGGGCGATCAATTCCGGCACCGTGCGCGCTGGCACGTCATTGTTGATCACCAGCAGATTGGGCAATTGGTACATGCCCGAGATGTAGGAAAAATCCCGATTGGGATCGAAGGGCAGGCGGGCATAGAGTGTCGGCGCTATGGCCAGGGCACCCACACTGGCCAGGCCAATGGTGTAGCCATCCGGCGCGGCGCGGGCGATGGCCTCGGTGCCGACATTGCCGCCGGCACCAGCGCGGTTCTCGATGACGAATTGCTGCGAGGTCAATTCGCTCATCTTCTGGCACCACAGCCGGGTCATGATGTCGGTGCCGCCGCCGGGGGGGAAAATGCCGATGAAGCGAACCGGCGCATTGGGCCAATTGGCTTCGTTTTGGGCCAGGGCGGGGCAAATGAGGCCAGGGGTGGCGAGGGCCGCCATGGCGGCGAGGGTGGCGCGGCGCGGCAGCGCTGCGGTGGTCTTGGGCATGTTTCCTCCATGCGGCCTTGCCTGGCCGTGATTGACGCTATGCACCGATGGATAGGCGTGCCGGTCAAGCGAAATCGGCTGCCGCCTCGCGTAAGCCAGCGCAGGCTGCGCGCAACGAATATGGAGGAGACCATCATGCGTGGCCCAATCGGCGCAGCCCTGCTTGCCATCACCCTCGCCACCCCTGGCCTGGCGCAGAACCGTTTTCCCTCCATCCCGCCCGAGCAGATGACGCCCGAGCAGCGCGCCCTGGCCGCCGCCATCCAGAGCGGGCCGCGCGCCGCGGTGCCGGGGCGCGACAATTCCATCGGCGGGCCATTCAATGTCTGGCTGCGCTCGCCCGGGGTGGGCGACAGGCTGCAGGCGCTGGGCAGCGAGTTGCGCTTCCGCACATCGCTGCCCCAGGCGCTGAATGAATTCGCCATCCTGATCACCGCGCGGGAATGGTCATCGCAATATGAATGGTTCGCCCATCATCGCCTGGCATTGGCGGCGGGGCTGCCGGCCTCGATCGCCGCGGATCTGGCGGAGGGCCGCCGGCCTGAGGGCATGAATGACGACCAGCGGGTGATCTATGATTTCTGCATCGAGTTGCACCGCACCCGCTTTGTCTCGGATGCGAATTTCGCCGCGGTGAAGCAACGCTTTGGCGAACAGGGCGTGGTCGATCTGATCGCGGTGAGCGGATATTACGTGGCGTTGGCGATGACGCTGAACACCGCCCGTGTGGGGTTGCCCGATGGGGTGGCGCCACCTTTGCCGGAATTGCGGCGCTAGGCTCAGGACTCATTGATCCAGAAGATGACGATGGCGGCCAGGGCGATGGCGGACATGAAGGCATGGGCGCATCGGTCA
>NZ_JBBARU010000136.1:0-4080 GCF_040399605.1 Rhodovarius sp.
CGGGAGCGAGACACAGAACGGCGATGGTGTTCGCTATGGATGTTGAATCCGCCCAGCGAAACTATGCCGCTTTCATCGCCCTCGCTTGTGTCTTCCTCTTGGTCAAATCCGTCCACAGGGCCCAATATCAACCTGCGATGACATGCTTTAGGATCGCAAGATCACTTTTCAAAAAGGGACGCTCACTATGCCACGTCTTCCCCTTGCCTCGGCCATCCTAGCAATGGCACTGGCCACCCAAGGCCAAGCGCAGCAGGACCAGGAGGCGCAGCGGCTGATCCAACAGCTGAGCCCGACGCGGGGAATCCGAATGCCCTCGGCCGACCCCGGCACCGCCGTGTCGTCGCCGAGCTTGACGCCCGCGGCGCCCGAGGCCAGCCCCGCTCTCTCCAGTACCGGGGGCCTGGCTTCGCCGCCAAACCAGACATTCGTGCCGCAGCCGCTGACCACAGCGCCGATGGAGCCTGCCGCCCCCCCGCCGCGCCAGACCACGGCGCCCACTGGCGTGGCCGCGGTGTCCATCACGGTGAATTTTGCCTCCGGTTCGGCCAGCCTCACGCCTCAGGCAGCGGCCTCACTGGCCGCATTGGGCCGGGCGTTGAGCTCACCCGAACTCGCACCCTACCGTTTCCGCATCGAAGGCCATACCGATACGGTGGGCGATGCTGGGCTGAACATGCTGCTCTCTCAGCGCCGGGCCGAGGCGGTCCGCGACTTTCTGGCGAAGAATTTCGGCGTGCAACCCACCCGGCTGATGGCTATAGGCATGGGCGAGAGCCAGCTTCTGGTCTCGACCCCGGACAATATGCCCGAGCCCAGCAATCGCCGCGTGCAGGTGCTAAACCTGGGCGGTTGAACACCCCACCGCAGGGAATGCAAGGCAATGGAGGTCGATGATGAAACGACGGTCCGGCTGTCGCCGCACGCGGTGGCGCGAGCGTCACCACGGCGCAGCCTGGGCCGCTGGCTGGGTCTCGCCGGCGGTGCAGCGGCCTTCGGGGCTGCCGGGCTCGGCGGCTTCTGGCTCTGGCCGCAGCCACCTGCGGCGCCGGCGCCCAAGCCCCCCCAGCCCGCTGTCATTTTGCTACCGCCGCCGCCACTGCTGACCCACGCCGCCATCCTGGCGCACCAGGCACGCGAGCCGACAGCTCTTCGCTGGTCGGCCAACCCTCTGGTCTGGGTATTGGATTTCCCAGGCCTGGAAGCGCAGGGCCAGGCGATGAACCGTGCTGCAGCGCTGCTGGAAAAGCGGGCCACCCCGCGCGACAGAGTGCTGGATAATGACGCACTGGCGGCCGCCATCGCCGCCGATGGCAAGCTGCCCTCCAATTGGTATTTCGGCCACAACTACGCGGCTTCCGGGCTTGCGCGCATGGCCAGGCTGGCGGCGGAGGCCGGCATCACCCTCAACCCGATGGAGCGCTGGGTGCAGGAGCAGGTGGGGGCCGCCCGTCGCATCGACCCCTTTCGCGAGGCGGCATTTCTGAGCTTGCCCGCAACTGGCCCGGGGGTGGATTCCGATGCCCGCGCATCTATCCTGCTGCATGAACTGGGGCATGGCCAGTTCATGACCCAACCGCTTTTCGCCGCCCATGTCTTGCGCGTTTGGGGCGAGGGGTTTTCGGAGGCCGAGCGCCAAGCAATGCGCCACTTCCTGGCCAGGGATGGCTATGACACGCGGCAGGAGGACCTCATGGCCAATGAAGCCATGGCCTATTTGCTTTACACCCCCGACCGGCGCTTCTTTGACCCTCTACGTGACCTGGGCTGGAGCGAGAGCCAGGCCCTGCGGTTGCGGTCCATGCTTCGCGCCGGCGCCCCACCCGAACCTTGAAGAAGCCCTTCGTGCACCGGCTGCTGAGCAGCTTTGCCACCTTCCGCATCTGGAATGGGCTAGCAGCCCAAGATCCTCAGCACCTGCAGCATGGGCCGACGGGCCATGCCGAAGGTCGGAACATTCATCATGTGGTCGCAGGCGTCATCTTTCGGGCTGGCGAGCGTCCCATTCGGCTGTAGAGTAAAGGCTCTGCGGGAGAGTCGCCCCTGTCATGAGCAACGAAAAATTTGGCAAGTACGAGATACGCGGCACCCTGGGTGAGGGCGCGATGGGCCGCGTGCTTGACGCCTTCGACTCGGTGATCGAACGGCGCGCGGCGCTGAAGGTCGTTCGTTGCCCCGCGGCTGGCGATGCCGATGGCACCGAGGCAATGGCCCGTTTCCGGCGTGAAGCCCAGGCCGCGGGCCGATTGAACCACCCCAATATCGTTGCGGTCTATGATTATGGCGAGGATGACCGCCACGCCTGGATCGCCATGGAGCATGTGCCGCGCGGCTCCTTGAAGGAGATGTTGGAGCGTGACGAGCGCCTAGCCATGCCCGCCATCCTCAAGATCATGGAGCAGATGCTCTCCGCCCTGGACTACAGCCACAAGCGCGGCGTGGTGCACCGGGATATCAAGCCCGCCAATATCATGTCGGGTGCCGAGGGTGAGGTGAAGATCGCCGATTTTGGCATCGCCCGGATCGAGAATTCCTCGATGACCCAGGTCGGCACCATCATGGGCACACCCAGCTATATGGCGCCCGAGCAATTGCGCGGCGAGACGGTGGATAGCCGGGCCGATATCTGGGCTGCGGGCGTGGTGCTCTATCAGTTGGTGACTGGCGAGAAGCCCTTCTCGGGTGGCTATTCCTCGGTGCAGCATAAGGCGATCAACACGGAGCCAACGCCGCCTTCGACGCTGTCAGTCACCGCGCCACTGGGGATCGATGCTGTGGTGGCTCGGGCGATGGCCAAGCGGCCGGATGGACGCTTCGCCACCGCGGGCGAATTCGCCAAGGCGCTGCAGGACGCCATGGCCGCGCCCGCCGCCGCCCTGCCTATGGCCGATGGTGACGCCACGATCGTGGCCACCGACTCGGGTACAAAGCCCGCCGCGCCTGCCAAATCGCCTGTGCCGGCGCGCAAAGGCGCGCCCCTGGTGCTGATCGGCGGGGGCGTCACGCTGCTGGCCGCCGCTGGCGCTGCCCTCTTTTTTCTAGGCGGCCAGCCCACCCAGCCCATGGCAATACCGCCGCGCGATGTGGCGGTGAACACGCCGGCCCGCAGCAACCCGCCGAGCGTGTCATTAACCCCCTCGCTGAACACCACCTCAACACCGCCGACGCAATCTGACGCGCGGCCCCCTCAGCCGGTGCTGGCACCGCCGCCCAGCAGGCCTTCAGCCGAACCACCTCAAACGCCGCCCATCCAGCTATCACCCGCCCTTTCCCTGCCTGACTTCACAGCCGCGGCCGCCACACTCGCCACTGCGCCGCTTTGTGGCCTGTTCAACGCCACCGCGCTGCCCAATAGCGTGGCTGTGGATGGCGTGCTCCGCCATGCTGATCATGATGCGCTGCGACGCCTATTGGCGGCGCGAGACATCCCCCCCAATGCCGCGCGTCTGTCGTTGCAGGGTTTCGATGGCCCCTACTGCCCGGCGCTGGAGGCGCTGCGGCCGGTGCTGGCGGGCATTGGCCAATCGCCGCGTATCTCGCTGGTCGGCACCATGCCGTTGCTGGCAGAGCAATTGCTGCGGCTGGACGTCACCATGCCGGAATGGCCCGCTCAGCTCCACATTGCCTATTTCATGCAATCCGGTGAGGTGGCCAATCTGCTTCCCTCCGCTGCCCATCCGCCCGGCAGCACGGCGCGGCTGGGGGAACCACGCGCTGGCTTCCCTGGCTGGGAGGTCAGCGAGCCCTTCGGTACAGATCTCCTGGTGGCCGTGGTCAGCGAAGGCCCTCTCTTCGGCGCCCCCCGGCCTGAGGTCGAGGCACAATCTAGCTACGTCTTTGCGCTGAATGCCACCATAGGCGAGGCCAAGCGGGCAGGCCGGCGTGTGCTGATCCGCCCCTTTGTGGTCGAAACGGCGGCGCGATAGGGGCAATCGCGCTTTCGCAAATTCCCTTTTCAATGAGCGCCTTGCGAATACACCATTCACAGTTGTATTGCGCTAAAACAGGGCGGATTCAACATCCACAGCGAACACCATCGCCGTTCTGTGTCTCGCTCCCGCCGGCCAATGTTGCAAGTAG
>NZ_JBBARU010000137.1:0-4024 GCF_040399605.1 Rhodovarius sp.
AATCAACCCTCCGTCCGCGCCGCAAGCTTTTTAATAGGTCCTGAGCCTAGGCATCTCGAAATTGGGCGAGGCCTTGAAGGTGACGACCCCGGTGGCTGGATTGATGACGAACAGCCCGGCATCGATGCCCGCCAGCGCGAAAATCAATGTCGTATTGGCATCAGGGTCGGTGCCGGTGGCGGTATAGGCGGTGCCGATGGCGTTCTCGGCGAAGTTGGCATTGGCCGCCGAGGTGATGCTCGGTGCCTCATTGAGGTTGGTGATGGTGATGGCCACGGCCTGCGCCATGCCGGTGAGAACGCCATCGGAGGCGCTGACGGTGATGTCATAGACGTTGTTTTTGCCATCATCGCCCGGCATATCGAAATTGGGCACGGCTTTGAAGGTGATGGCACCGGTATGGGTGTCGATGTCGAAAATCCCAGCATCGGTGCCACCCAGCGCATAGGTAAGGATAGTGCCGGCATCGGCGTCGCTGCCGATGGCGGTATAGGCGATGCCAATCGCGTTCTCGGCAAAGCTGGCCTCGGAGACCGAGGTAATGCTGGGCGCTTCATTGACATCGGAGACGGTGATGGTCACCGGCTGGGCCAGGCTGTTCAGCCCGCCATCGGTGGCGATGACGGTGATGTCGTAGACGTTATTAGTGCCCTTATCGCCAGGGGCCTCGAAGTCAGGCGCGGATTTGAAGGTCACCACACCGGTGGCTGGGTTGATGTCGAACAGGCCTCGATCGCTGCCAGCGAGCACAAAGGTGAGGATCGTATCGGTGTCGGGGTCGCTGCCGGTGGCGGTATAGACGGCGCCGGTGGCGTTTTCGGCCCAGCTTGCCATGCCCGCAGAGGTGACGCTGGGCGCCTCATTGGCATTGCTGACCGTGATGGCCACCGCCTGGTCCACGCTACTGAGCGTGCCATCAAAGATGCTGACGGTGATGTCGTAGATATTATCCGCACCGCTATCGGCGGGGGCTTCGAAATCGGGCGTGTCCTTGAAGCGGACGCCGCCGGTGTTGCTGTTGATGTTGAACAGGCCGGCATCGGTGCCGCCCAGCAAAAAAATCAGCGTCGGGCCGCCATCAGGGTCATAGCCGGTGGTGGTATAGGCGATGGAGGTGGCGTTCTCGGCAAAATTGGCCGTGGCTACCGAGGTGATACGCGGCGCCTCATCCACATCGTTCACGGTGATGGCCACGGCCCGGGCCGCGCTGCTCAGGCTGCCATCAGAGGTCGTGACGGTGATGTCATAGACATTATTCCCGCCATTATCGGCCGGGGTCTCGAAATCGGGTGTGGCCTTGAAGGTCACGATGCCGGAATGGGTGCTGATGTTAAACAGCGCCGCATCCGCCCCACCCAGCGTATGGGTCAGCACCGCGCCGGCATCAGGGTCAGTGCCCTGGGCAATATAGACCCTACCGCCGGTATTCTCGGCAAAGCGTGCCGTGCCACCCGAGGTGATGCTCGGCGCCTCATTGAGGTTGGTGATGGTGATGGCAACCGCCCTTGCCGCGCTGGCCAGGCCGCCATCGGAGGCGGTGACGGTGATGTCATAGACATTGTTGCCCCCGGAATCGGTCGGCACCTCGAAATTCGGCGTCGCCTTGAAGGTCACGTTGCCCGAGCTGGCATTGATACTGAACAGCCCAGCATCCACGCCGCCCAGTGCAAAACTCAGGGTGCTGCCGGCATCACGATCACTCCCGGTGGCGGTATAGACGGTGCCGGGGGCATTCTCGCCCAGGCTGACCGTAGCGCCCGAGGTGATGCTCGGCGCCTCATTGACATTGGTGAGGGTGATGGCGACGGCCCGTGGCGTGCTGCTGAGCAGGCCATCGGAGGCGGTGACGGTGATATCATAGACGTTGTTCGCGCCATTATCGGTCGGGGCTTCGAAATTGGGCGATGTCTTGAAGGTGAGAGCACCCGTGCCGGCATTGATGTTGAACAGGCCGGCATCGGTGCCACCCAGCGTGAAGGTCAGGGTGGTGCTAGGGTCAGAAACGCTGCCGGTGGCGGTATAGACGGTGCCGGTGGCATTCTCGGCGAAGCTGGCCGTACCGCCCGAGGTGATGCTCGGCGCCTCGTTGACATTGGTGACGGTGATGGCCACGGCCTTTGCTGCGCTGCTGAGAGCGCCATCGGAGGCGGTGACGGTGATGTCGTAGACGTTGTTTTTGCCGGCATCGGCCGGGGCTTCAAAATTGGGCGAGGCCGCGAAGGTGACGGCGCCGGAGCTGGCGTTGATGCTGAACCTGACGGCATCGGTGCCGCCCAGCGACCAAGTCAGCGTTGTATTGGCATCAGGGTCAGTGCCAGTGGCGGTGTAGACTCTGCCGGTGGCGTTCTCAGCGAAGCTGGCGGTGCCGCCCGAGGTGATGCTGGGCGCTTCGTTGACATTGGTGACGGTGATGGCCACGGCCTTTGCTGCGCTGCTGAGAGCGCCATCGGAGGCGGTGACGGTGATGTCGTAGACGTTGTTTTTGCCGGCATCGGCCGGGGCTTCAAAATTGGGCGAGGCCGCGAAGGTGACGGCGCCGGAGCTGGCGTTGATGTTGAACAGGCCGGCATCGGTGCCGCCCAACGACCAGGTCAGTGTTGTATTGGCATCAAGGTCAGTGCCAGTGGCGGTGTAGACGGTGCCTGTAGCGTTCTCGGCACAGCTGGCGGTGCCGCCCGAGGTGATGCTGGGGGCTTCGTTGACATTCGTGACGGTGATGGCGACGGCCTGGGCCGTGCTGTTGGCGATGCCATCGGAGGCGGTGACGGTGATGTCATATATGTTGTTCGTGCCGGCATCGGCCGGGACCTCGAAATTGGGCGAGGTCTTGAAGGTGACGGCGCCATTGGCTTGGTTGAAATCGAAGCAGGCCGCATCCGCGCCGCTCAGCGAATAGGTGATTGTGGTGGCGGGATCAGGGTCGGTGGCGATGACGGTATAGGCTGCGCCGGTGGCGTTCTCGGCGAAGCTGGCGGTGCCGCTCGAGGTGATGGTGGGTGAGGAATTGACGGAGTTGGTGCCGGCCGTCCAATCGGTAACGGTGATGGTGGCGCTGCCGAGGGTGAAGATGCGCTGGCTGCCGTTGTCTGTATAGGTGTAGGCGTTGCCGCTGAAATCCAGGGTGTTGTTTCCAGAACCCAGCGTGATGGTGTCATTGCCATCGCCCAAGGCCCATATGACCGTGTCATTGCCTGCGCCGGCGTCAATGGTATCATCACCAACGCCTCCCTTGATGGTATCATCGCCGTCGCCGCCAGTAATGCTGTCATTTCCGGCGCCACCGTTGAGGCTATCATTGCCGCCATAGCCGTTCATCGTGTCGTCGGAGGTGGTGCCGAGCAGGCGATCGGGCTGGGCGGTGCCTCTATAGGTACCGCTACCGGTGGCGCGGCTGAAGAAAATGTAGCTGGAGCCGGCTTGGGTCATGCCATTCGGGTCGGCGTCCCTGGCGCCGATGATGAAGTCGACGAAGCCGTCGCCATTCACATCGCCGGCTGATGCGGCAGAACCGCCGCTGAAGTCATTGGCCGCGACGCCATCGAGCCGGAAGCCGGTGGAGCCATTTAAGTCCGTGAGGTTGAAGCCAGTGCCAAAGCCGCCGGACTTGCCGTAGACCACATAGCTGGAGCCGGAAGCGGAGCCATTCGGGTCGGCATTGTCGGCGCCGATGATGAGGTCGGCGAAGCCATCGGAATTCACATCGCCGGCCGAAGCCACAGACACACCGCTATTGTCACGGGCGACGGCGCCCACGATTTGAAAGCCTTGGGGGCCATTGACTGTGCCTAGGCTTTCGACAGCGATGGAAGCGGTAAAGGCAGTGCCCTTGCCGAAGACAATGTAACTGGTGCCGGTATAGTTATTGTTGCCATAGGCGCCGATGATGAGGTCAGCAAAGCCATCGCCATTCACGTCGCCAGCCGATGCTACGGAAGTGCCGAAAAGGCTCCAGTAACCGACCGCGGGCCCGGCGATCTGGAAGCCGTTGGTGCCATTAAGGTCGGAGACGAGGATCGCCGCGGTG
>NZ_JBBARU010000138.1:0-3972 GCF_040399605.1 Rhodovarius sp.
TCCTCTGTGTCGCCGGAGCACCTTGCGCTATAGAAGCAACATGGCTTTGGATCTGATCGCATGACGTTATCTCTTCGCTTCCTGGCTCTGGGCGTGCTGCTCATGGCCGCCGTGCCGCAACTGGGTCTTGCTCAGACGCCGAGGTCGCAGCCGCAATCCCGGCAGCAGCCAAGCGCGGCGCAACCTCCCGCCGCACAGGCAGCACCAACCGCGCAGGCACCAGCCCAGCAGCCGGGCGGCGCCCAGGCGGCCAGCGCCGCGCCGCCAGCCGCCGAAACACCCGCCGAGCAAGGTTGGTTGGGCAGCTTCAACCGCACCCTCTACGCCTTCAACCGTGAGGTCCGCGGGCATGTCAACGCCATCGGCGAGCGCCTGCCCAGCCTGGGGACGCTGAACCCCGAAATCCGGGAAGGTGCCTCCAACCTTCTCACCACCTGGCTGGCCGAGCCTTGGCAGGCGCTGTCCCTGGTCGTCGCCGGCCGCCCGGCCGATGCCTGGACGGTGCTGGACCGCGTCGCCGTCAATATCACCCAGGGCAGCGCCGGCCTGCGCGACCTTGCAACCGAGCGGCGCATGCCAACTGCCCCATATGCCGATATGGGCCTCGCCCTCTGCGCCCGCGGCGTGCCCGAAGGCCCTTATGTGGTGCTGCCGGTCATCGGCGGAAGAACGCTGCGTGACGGGCTTTCGGACATCATCGTCGCCAATGCGCTGATTTATGCCTCCCTCGTTCCCTTCACCGGCCCCACCCCGCCACTCGAAGTTTTCATCGCAGTGGAGTTGCTGGACAGTATCCCAGCCTGGATTCTGGCAGAGCGGATGGGCCGGGCCGAGAATGTGGATCAGGCCAGGATGAATTTTGACGATGCACGGCGCGCCTATCTGGCTGCACGCCGCAGCGCCTGTGACAAGTTGCGCGCCGCACCCTGACAGCAAGGCCATCGCGGCCCAACAACCCTGCCGGTGCAAGCCGGTCTTATCGCAACAGGGCCATATCGCCGCCCTGTTTTCGCCGTAAGCTTCGGGCATTAAGCTCCATATCAAAGGAGGTCCACCTCATGCGATCCCTGCTCCGCTTTTCCGCTGCTGCCCTGATGGGGCTCGGCTTCATTGCCCTGGCGCCGGTTCAGGCCGAGGCCCAGGGCTATAAGCCGCAATATATCTATCAGCCCGAGACTTACCGCTATGTGCCGCCGCCAGCGCCGGTCTATTACCCGCCACGCTATTATGCGCCGCCGGTCTATGTGCCGCCGCCGGTCTATTACGCGCCCCGGCCGCGCTATTATGGCGGCTATCACGGCGGGTATCGCCATGGCCATGGCCGCCGCTGGTAAGCGAATCGAGGATGGCGGCGCTGCCGCCCATCATCTGGGCTTTGCAGATCTGACCTGAGGCCTTTCTACCGCACGCACAGGCTCGGATGTCACTCTCCCCGGCTCCGGGCTGCAAAGCCTGACATGCTTTTGTGAAGTCAGCCCCTTTTCATGTGTACCCTCATCCTGCTCCATCGCCCCGCCGCCGCCTGGCCCGTCCTCATCGCCGCCAATCGCGATGAGCGGCTGGACCGCGAATGGGACCCACCCGCCGCCCATTGGCCCGGCCTGATCGGCGGGCGGGACCGGCTGGGTGGCGGCAGTTGGATGGCGGTGAACCATCATGGGGTGATGGCCGCCGTGCTCAACCGGGTGGGCAGCCTGGGGCCAGAGCCCGGCAAGCGCTCCCGCGGCGAATTGCCCCTACTCGCACTCCAGGCGGCCTCGGCAGCCGAGGCCGCCGCCCGCATCGCCGGCTGGGATGCCGCCCAATGGCGCCCCTTCAACCTCGTCCTGGCCGACCGCCATGGCGGCCATTATGCCGAAGGGCTGGGCGAGGGCAGCCCGCGCGTCACCACCCTGCCCCCCGGTCTGTCCATGGTCACCGCCTATCCGCCCAATGATACCGCAAGCCCGCGCACCGCGCGGCATCTGCCCCGCTGGCGTGCGGCACCGGCGCCCGACTCGCCCGATGATTGGGGCGCCTGGCCCGCCCTGCTGGCCGATTCCGATGGGGAGGCCGCCCAGGCGCTCAACGTGCCGCCGCGCCATGGCTTTGGCACCGTCTCGGCCTCATTGCTGGCGCTGGGGGGGGAGACACGCTGGGATTTCGCCGCCGGCCCGCCACACCAGGCGCCCTTCCGGCCGGTGCCAGCGCTCAGTGGCCCTCCCTCTCCCCCGCTGCTATAGGCAGCGGAGGAATTCGAGGACGACGCGCATGGCACGCAGGCGCCAGCTTTACGAAGGCAAGGCGAAGATTTTGTTCGAGGGGCCCGAGCCCGGCACCCTTGTGCAATATTTCAAAGATGATGCCACCGCCTTCAATGCCCAAAAAAAGGGCACCATCACCGGCAAGGGCGTGCTGAACAACCGCATCAGCGAGTATTTCATGCTCCGCCTGGGCGAAATCGGCGTGCCCACCCATTTCATCCGCCGGCTGAACATGCGTGAACAGCTGATCCGCGAGGTGGAGATCATCCCGCTCGAAGTCGTGGTGCGCAATGTCGCCGCCGGCAGCCTGGCCACGCGGCTCGGCATCCAGGAAGGCACCCGCCTGCCCCGTTCGATCATCGAATACTACTACAAGAACGACGCGCTGCAGGACCCGATGGTGAGCGAGGAGCACATCACCGCCTTCGGCTGGGCCGGCACCGCCGATATTGATGACATCGTCCAACTCACCCTGCGGGTGAATGACTTCCTCACCGGCCTGCTGCTGGGCGTCGGCATCACCTTGGTCGATTTCAAGCTGGAATTCGGCCGGCTTTACGAAAATGACGAGATGCGCATCGTCCTCGCCGATGAGATCAGCCCGGATAATTGCCGCCTATGGGACAGCAAAACCGGCGAGAAAATGGACAAGGACCGCTTCCGCAGGGATCTCGGCCGGGTCGAGGAAGGCTATCAGGAGGTCGCACGACGGCTGGGGATTCTCCCCGAGGCGGGCGTGCGCGATTTAAAAGGTCCGGAGACGGTGCAGTGAAAATCAAGGTAACCGTCATGCCCAAGCCGGGCGTGCTTGACCCCCAGGGCCGCGCCATTCAGCAGGCGCTGGGCTCACTCGGCTTTGCCGGGGTTCAGGAGGTGCGCGCGGGCAAAGTCCTGCTGCTCGATCTGGCAGAGACAGACCCCGCCGCCGCCCGCGCCACCGCCGAGGCCATGGCGCGGCAATTGCTGGCCAATACCGTCATCGAGAGCTTCTCGGTGGAACTGGTGTGAAGGCACTCTCCTTACGCGTCTTCATCTGGCTGTCGGTGGGGTTGACGGCGCTGCGCATGGCCAGCGCCATCGCCTATCTGCTCTTCGGGCCAGCCCTCGATGTCGCACCGCAACACGTCACCACCCAGATCTTCTTCGTGCTCAGTAAAGCCTTTCTTGGCGGGCTTTTCTGGCCGGTTTCCCTGGCGCTGGCTGGGTTTTCCAATCCGCTGGGCTGGCTCTTCTACCCCTGGTGGGCGTGAGCCATGGTCAAGGCCTCACTGCTGCTCATGGCGCTGCTGACAGTGCTCGCCGCCATGGGCCTGCGCTGGCGTGAGGGCAAAGGCGGCCCGCCGGCCCAGATGAACTGGGTCGAGAAGCAAAAGCGCAACGCCAATCGCTGGGTGACCGCCGCCGCTATCGCGGCGCTGGTTACCATCCTGCTGCTGGGTGGGCTGCAATGGTTGCGGGTCTGGCAGGGCTGATGCCACACTTCTTGCCAGAGGTGGGATATGCAACCCAGCGCCGGCATTTTGCTGTTCTTCCCCGTCATTCCGGCAGCCGTGCTGGGTGGCATCCTGCTTGGCATGGCCGCTGCCGCCCTTCCGCTGATGTGGATCGCCTATTGGCTGCTACCGCCGGCTTGGATGCGCGACCTCCCGCCCCGCACCATCTTCCTGGCCTGCATGCTGGTGGCCCCCATTGTGCTGCTATCGGCGGTGATGGGCGCAGCCTTGATGGA
>NZ_JBBARU010000139.1:0-3912 GCF_040399605.1 Rhodovarius sp.
GGTGAGGACGAAAGGCCCCATGCCCAAAGAGCTCCAGCAGGAGGCGCCGCGCCAGCGGGAGCAGCTGGCAGGGCTCAGCAGAGACCTCACGGCAGCAGACTGTCTCCTCGGCAGCCATACGGTCCCCCCCTCCCGGGTCAGAGTCTGGGTCAGAGTCTCGCGGAGCAAGCACGCGCCTTCAGAGGGCAAAGGCGGCTAGAGGAGTGTCTGACAATTGAGACTGTTCTTGACCGGCGAGACCCCCCCTCCTTGCGAGCCACCCGACCGAAGTCTTCAGATTGGCTTGACGTATCGCAAGATTTTAAAAGGAGCGCAGCAGCCGGACCTTCTTCAGCTGCAAGCTCCAGCCCTTCTGGTCTTAAATGTGCCCGCTTCTGACGAGTCTCCTGGCCAAGTCGGCAGTAAACCCGAGTGAATGGAAGGACCTGAAGTTGACAATCTTTGCCTCGTACCTCACCCGTAGGCGCCTCTTTTGATCTAGGCGGCCAAAGACGTGTTCCACCATGATGCGGCGCCTGCCGCGAGGATCCGAGGGTTGTGGAGGGTGCCGAGGGGCACCCGCCACCCTTCTCTTCCGTTTGTGATCAATAATGGGGTTGAGACCGTGCCTGATACAAGCTGCCCGGCAGGTGAGGGTATCGTACCCCTTGTCTGCCAGAAGCATTCGACATGGCTCGAGTGGGCCCAAGGTGCGGCTGGATTGATCTAGAAGGTGGCGAAGGGTCGTGCAGTCGTTCTTGTTTGCTGCGTGGTAGCAAGCAAAAAGAGGCGCACCCAAGGTATCAGCTAGGACAGAAACCTTTGTGGCGCGCCGCCCCCGATCAACCGGATTGCTACCCAGTACATCCTGGCCGTATACGTTCTTGACGAAGCTCGTGTCAGCTACGAGGTTGCACGGGGTCTCCGAACTCAAGAAGTACAGTTTGGCCAGGTCGTGGAATTCGTCGTCAAAAAGTCTCATCCGGGACCATCTGTTGAAGTGGTGGAAGACAGTCTTGGGAGATCCGCCTGGCACTTCCAGGTCCCTCCAGGAACATCCGGATGTACAGACGTGCCAGATGCGGCCCAAAACGTACCGGATGCTAAGCTTTCGGGGTGGCCCTCGGTTCGACGCGTGCGACGCGACCCTGTCAGCAAGGCGATCCAGAAAGGCATCTTGTACTCTTTTCGCTTCGGCAGCCTTTGCCGCGGTAGACATTTCGAATCCTCCCCCCCGCCCTCCCCCCCTCTCCCTTGGCCCTCAAGAAAGCCCGCGGTGACGCAGAGCACCGTCAAGCCCTCCAATCCCAAGCGAGGCAAGCGAGAATGGCTGGAGAAGGAAAGTCCCGGGCACCTTTTCTTCCTGGAGAAAGCGTCGCGCGTTCGCGGGCCCAGGAAATATGTGGGGGCAGACTAACAAAGTAGCCGCTGCGGTGCGCCGGAACGGCCGCCGCAGCGTCATCATGCCCTGGTCCCTTCATGCAGCTCTCCAGCGCGACGAAGGCCAACAGCGCCGTCAAGTGCGCCTTCAGCAGCTTGGGTTGCTCCGCGGCCCTCCGCCAGGCGGTGGATGACCTTGCTGTGCGGATGCAGCTGGTGGCCGTGAGAGGGACGCACCTGGCGAATCACCTTCTGGCGGGCGTCTTGAACGCCTCCCCCGGCCCCGGTCCTCTGGCCGCCATCCCAGACGTCTTCGATTGTTCTTGGTGGCAGCAATGCTTCAAGGCCGCTGCCAATCCCCGCTCCGGAAAGCCGGGCCCTCTCTGCGAGGCGTCTCGGCGCCTCTTCGCCGACGGCCAAGTCGTGCGGATGGGTAGTGCGGGGACGCACGCCGTGGAGACGCTCGCCCAGGATATCCGCACGAATCTCCAGGTGATGCTCATCTTAAACTTCCACAAGCAACTCCGAAAGGCCTTCCGGAGGGACGTGCTTTGTTGGACCGCAGCCCGTGACTTCGAACTCGAGACCAGAGACCGCGAGAAGATGGTGGATTACTGCGTCTGGCGCTGCGTGCAGCAAGGCAGCCGCTTTCAAGAGGTCACCTTCCCCTTGGAGGATTGCGAGCCCGCAGAATTGCGCAGCGATCTTCAGGCGGAGCTGGACGAAGAGGTCGAGCGCTGGAGAGCCCGATACGGCGATCTGGTCGGGTGTCCGGCCCCCGCCTTCGTGTCCAACCTGAAATATCCTCAGTTGCTCCGGCTCTTTTGCTGGTTCGTGGACCTGCAGCGCCAGAGGCGGGATCGGCTGCAAGAGCTGACCCAAGTTTTCGGAGGCGACGGGGAGAAGGCTAGGAAAGCCCTGGGGGCGGCGGCCAAGGCCATGCGGCCTCTGCCCTTGTGCAAGCTCCGCGTCGGACACGTGGCCGTGGACAGGACCACTCTAAAGTCCCTCCTGTTGGAACTTCGAGCGGCCGGCCATCCCGTCTCGGACCTGGAAATCCCGCTTCTGACGGCGGTCGAGGTCCCAAGGGACGAGAACGGAGAGCCGGTCCGGAAGAAGCCCAGGAAGCATGCCGACGGCAACGACAAGAAGACTCGGAACCGTCGGATCGGAGCGGACGATGCCCGCGAGACGGAACTCTTCTGGTCACACTTTCCCAAGGCGAAGCGCTTGCTGCGGGGACGGGCGGGAGCTGCCTTGTGTCCCTTCATCCGGACCGACGGCATCTCGTGCTCCGTCGCGGTCCACCTTCCCGGCCGGCCCAGCACCAAAGAGGAGGTCAAGGTGCTCAAGTCCTTCGAGAACAGCTGCGATCTCTCGCCCGGGAACCCCCGGCCGTTGATCCGAAGAAATGATCAGCGGCTTGTGTCTGTCGACCCCGGGCGGAGGGACATGGTGTACTGCTGCGTGAAGGCAGGGTCGGAAGTGAGTCCCACCACGAGTTTCTTCAAAGTCTCTACGCGGCAACACGTCAAAGAGGCCAAGCGAAGGAGAGTTGCGGGAGTCACCGAGGCGCTCCAGAAGCGTACCATCCTCTCGGCAGAGGAGTATAGGGAGCACGACCGGCACCCCGACCTTCACTCTGCCCTGGTCCATATGCCTAGCAGCAAAGCCTTCGAGACGTACGGCGCCTATGAGGCGGCCATGCTCCCCATTTTGGAGGAGGCGGTCACGGCCATGGGCGCCCGCAGGCTTCGGCGCGAGGCTCTTCTCTCATTCATGAGCAAGGACAAGGCCCTCGACAAAATCTGTCACCAGATCTGTGGTGGCGTGGCCATAACAAAGGCCCAAAAGAGAGGCGGGCAAGCCCGTGTCCTGGTGGCGTTCGGAAACGGCGGCAAGGTTTCAACAACCGGTTGCGGCTACGCTCCAGCGCCCCAGGCTCGGCTCCGCCACCGCCTCCAGCACGTCTGGGGAGCACAGGTCAGCCTCATCAACGAATATCGAACTTCGAAGTGCTGCAGCAAGTGCGTACAAGAGACGCAGCTGTGCGGACAAGTGATGGGGATGGTCTACAAGCGCCGAAATAAGGGACAAGTTCTGAAGAGGCCCGTCAAGATTCACGGCGTCCTCAGGTGTCCGGACCGAGAGCACGGGTTTTGCCACCGTGACAGGAATGCGGCGGTCAACATCATGGCCATATATGAGGCTTTGGCCGCGGAAAACCCCCGGCCAAAGCACCTTGTCCCTAAGGGGCGATTTGCCTGAATGGAGGACTTGGGTCCTCCCGCTGAGGTCTTAAGTGAAACCTCATTGCACGAGTCTTCGGACTGTACAGAGTTGACGATTTATCAGACACTCTGTAGCGCGTTTTGCCAGGACTCGTTCTGCGGTCGTCGGTTTGCCCGAGCGGTCAATGGGGGCGGACTTAAGATCCGCTGCAGGCACACCTGCGCGTGGGTTCGAACCCCACAGCCGACATTGAGGCCTGAGGGGCGCCACACGGCCCCCCGCGGGGGAGGCTTCAAAGGCGCCGCTTTGTCCGGGAAGAAG
>NZ_JBBARU010000140.1:0-3891 GCF_040399605.1 Rhodovarius sp.
GCGGTGCCGTGCCGCTGGATGCGGTGAGAGGTCGCTTACGTTGCTCTAAGTGCGGGCTGCGGCCTACCAGCACCGAAATGACAGACGACCCCTCGGGAATGCGGGATTACCAGGGCCTGCCGCAGCCTCGGAATGAATACGGCAGGCCGAGGCCCTACCCCGAGGGGGTGCCTGATAGTCTTGCGGCCTAGGGGCTGCAACCGGCTGGGGAGGCTGCCCTGTACGCTAATACAGAAAAACTCGCGCGCAGCGTGAACTACCCCATCACTGGCACATTAATTTTACCCTAGCGTTTTTACCGCTTTGAATTGTCAATCGAAAAGCTTTGGTAATTACCCATCCCCCTCTCTGACGGATGACTTCTGGGCCTGCTCTGTCGTCAGAGCCAACCAAAATCCGCATTGTTCACGCTGGAGCCGTGGGCGGCGCCAAGCAGTTGCATCGTACCGGTGTAGTTGTTGTCGGCGAACTCGATCAGAATCTCGACAATTGAGCCATCGGTGGTATCGTAGACTTCGTAGATCGCACCATTCCTATGCTCCGTGGCCGCGCGCGCATAGGTGAAGGTCGAGCCGACGCCGAAGCCCTCAAACCGGATGAAATCCTGTTCCGCCGCATAACCGCCAGCACCTTGGAAGTCGATGATGTGGTCGAGAAGCCCTTGGGCGCTGTCGTTCGAGATTTGGCCCTTGTTGAAAAAGAACGTGTCATTTCCGGCCCCGCCCTTCATGCGATCGGAACCTTCGCCGCCCTGGATCTTGTCACTGCCATCGCCGCCGTCGATCCGGTCATTTCCGGCACCGCCGTTGATCGCATCATTTCCTGCACCGCCGCTGATCGTGTCATCGCCGGCACCGGCCCGGATCACATCATTGCCGCCACGGGCCTGGATCATTTGGCCGGTGTTGTTACCGACAAACAGATCGGGATCGTTGGTAAGAATAGAAGTCATGGTAAGACTAACACTCCTGTTAATCTTAGCACTAATTTTTGCCCTTGCGATTGCGTTGATAGGCATTAATATAGATAAAGCGAGTGAAGTGGTCAATTAGATAACTTTCTGGATAGTTTTTTTAATTTGTCGTTAAGACTTTTTACCTAATAGTGTCTGATTTTCAGTTTATTGTTAATTTCTCACATGGCTGGCCCTGAACGACCTGATCAGGCGCAGGCGACTTCCCCGCCGAGCAGATCTCGGATGGCCTGCAGTGCGGGCTGACCGCCCAGGCGGGCGGGCCCATTCGCTGGAAGAGTGGATTGACGTGGAGACGGAAAACTAGCTTAGCGGGATACGCGCGAGCCTTGCGACCATCCTCGCTATCGCAGAAATGAACACGGCGGATGAACCGCCAGCCGGGAGAGAAACATGAATTTGCAACGCCGAAGCCTGCTTGCCGCCAGCCTCGCAGCCCCTGCCCTGGCGCAGGCGCAAAGCGAATGGCGGCCCACGCGGCCCATGAGCTTCATCCTGCCCTTCGCCGCTGGCTCCGGCACGGATGCGGTGGCGCGGGTATTGGCGCAAATGCTGGGAGCGGAACTCGGTACCACCATCACGGTGGACAATCGCGCGGGCGCCAATGGCACCATCGCGGCGGCGGCTGCCATGCGCGCGGCACCTGATGGGCACACACTCTTCGTCACCACCAACACCACACATGGCGCCAATTCCTGGCTGCTGAAGCGGCTGGATTATGACCCCATCGCCGACTTCACGCCGATCGCCCGGCTTGGCCAATATGTCTTCTGGCTGGTGGTGGGCGCCGATGTGCCGGCCCGCAACTTCCAGGAATTAATTGCCCTCGCCCGCGCGCGGCCCGGCCAGATCAGCTATGCCAGCGGCAATGGCACTGGGATTGTGGCCGGTGCGACCATAGCCCGGCTGGCAGGCGTGGACATGCTGCATGTCCCCTACCGCTCCACCCCGCCGGCGCTGACCGATGTGCTGGCAGGCCGCGTCACCTCCATCGTCGTGGACCTCACGCCCTCGCTTGGTCATGTCCGCGACGGGAGACTGCGCGCGCTGGGACAGACCAATAAGCGCCGCTCGGCCTTGATCCCTGACGTTCCGACGCTCGATGAGGTGGGGCTGACCGGGTTTGACCTGCAGAGCTTCGCCGCGCTTTTCGGCCCGGCACGCATGCCGCCCGAGGTGGTGGCGACGATTTCGGCCGCCATGCAGCGCATCGGCGCGCGGCCCGAATATCGCACCCGAATGGCTGATCTCGGCTTTGACGGCTTCACCTCGACGCCCGAGGAGTTGAACCGCTTCGTGGTCGAGCAGATTGCCGCCTGGGGCGAGATGATCCGCGGCGCCGGGATCGAACCGGAATAGAATGGCCCGCCAGCAATGGTTGGCTCTGGCAGGCGTTAAGGGGTGGGGAGCCTCACAGGCCCCGTAACCTGCAACTCCCGCTCCAGCCCCACCAGGAAGGCCCAGGCGGCTTGCTGGTGGTGGATGGGGCAGGTGACGCTGGATTTCTCGGTCACACCATGGTGGGGATTGAGGGACCCCTCGCAAGTAATGAAAATGGCTCTCTTCCGCCCCTATGCGTTTTATAATTCCCGCATGTCAAACCCTGTCTCCTCCCCCGAGAAGGCCACAAGCTCCAAGCGCCCTGTTGGCCGCCCAACCGCCTACAGGCCTGAGATGTGCGAGCAACTGATCGAGGCTATGGCAGGAGGCCATTCGGCAGAGGCTGGTGCTGCCAAGATCAGTATCAGCGCCAGGAGCCTATTCGAGTGGCAGAAGCTCCATCCAGAATTCCTCATGGCCATCCAGGAGGGGCGCCACAGGGCCGTGCTGTTTTGGGAGTCCTTGGCCATCGACGTGGCACGGGGAAAGTCCGGCAACAGCCAGATGATCACGCTGGCCTTAAAAAAGGAAACCGGGCGGCCAGCGGCTGGCACCATGACGTTCAGAAGACCGAACTCACTGGCGCCGATGGTGGGGCCATTCAGACAGAGGTGAAGACCACCATCGATGCTTCGGCCCTGGCCCCAGAGGCTCGAGCAGCCCTGAGGGCGGCGATTCTCGCGGCGAAGGGTGCTGGTTGAGAATATTGGTCGCGAGGTGCGATGTTGCGTGATGCGTGGATTTCAAAAAACCGGCAAAGCGTGAGCCTTAGGCTCAAGATCTATCGAAGGTGATTCGCAATGCTCCGCGCGTGCGCGCGAGAAAAAATCATCAATTACGGTAATGGTGGATGGTTAAGGAGCTGAATTGACGGTCCATCATGTCGTAACAATTACGCGCGCACATGCGAGGCAGGCTGATACTCGCGCGTGCGCGGTCAAAACGACTCACCAGCGGCTTTTGCGGGTCGGGCGCTACCCTACCCCCATCCAGGGCCTGAAACGCCGCTGGTGACTCTACCGCCGGTCTGGAATGGTATTCTGCGGGGCGATCTAGGGCGGCGATGGCTGGGGGGATTGGGCGGGATGGTGGTGGCAGGATAGCGGCCCCGGCCGCGTGCCGCCTGCGCCCAGGGCCGCTAGGCGCACGGGCCAAGCCGGCCAGCAGCACCTCGCCCTGCGGCTTGGGCATGGCCATATCCAGAACGGCGCCATCCAGCGCCGGTGACGCGGCCTTCCAGAAGGCGGCCCGGATCATCCAGCCGGAAGGCTGCAGTGGCGCCGATGACGAGCACATTTCTGCGCTGCAGAAACGCGACCCGGCTGATCAGCCCTAGCGTCATCGGTTTGGCGATCAGCATGGCGCGGCCGAAAAAAGAAGCTTTCGTGCAGTCAAAGCCTAAACCCCCTTGGCGCGAGTGCCGGAACAACTGCCCTAGAAAAAACAAAACCCCGCCGGCAAGCGCAATTGGCGCCCGACGGCGGGGGTTAGCTCATCTCAATCAGCCAGCCGCATGGGACGACGCCATGCGCAAGAAC
>NZ_JBBARU010000141.1:0-3834 GCF_040399605.1 Rhodovarius sp.
CGAATGTGTTTTTACATATATTAAAGGAATTGGGCAGAAAAAGTAGAGGGTTTAGAAGAATTTAATATATTCTCTGGACAGGCAAAACTACATTTTCGGCTAAAGCTGCTCGCCTCCGGCTGTGGAAACGTGACACCAAAATACGCTTTTTGCGTGAAAGCACGTGGAACAGAGGCGTCCCCTGAAGCAAGACTGGTGGTCAGACTTGCCCCGTGGACATTCTGATTCGCGTCAAAACACGCGCAAATGTGGCCCAATGGTCGACCCAAGGGCGTCAGCATTGCCTCAAAGCAGCAGCCCGAAATGCATTTGCAGGTCACATCACACGGAAAGATGCCGTAGCGAATCATGGCCGACTGCTTGCCCTTCCTTGGTTTAGCTCGTTCTGCATCAAATCACACAAGTTATGGCACGGCGATTGGCTCGAGAGCGCCGATGTGGCCCACAGGCAATATCTCAAAGTTGCCCTTTCTGGTCAAACACACAGAACACGATCATGGGGAAGGGAACAGGTTTGCCTGCTGTTCCTTCAGCCTTCCGAATTCTTGTCGAATTCCGCAGAACTGTGGCCCAGGTTGCTCTTTCTAGTATGCAAGCGGCGTCCCAAGGCAGCCGGTGCGATGGCTGGGAAGACCCCCCTAGCCAGTGGGCTGTGGTCCAAGGGCTGGCTCGTGAAGCAGCTGCCGCCATGAAGCATGGAGACGAAGCCGGGGCTGCCTCCGCCATTGATGTCCTGCTCGGTCACCCCTTGCCGCTGGAGCACGTTCGTGTGGGGGGTCGAACACTCTTGGCCGAGGCGGTCCGATGGGATTGCCGTGAGATTGTGGCGGCCCTCCTTGACCATGGCGCAGACCCAAATGCCTCCGACGCATCGGGCATGGCGCCGTTGCATTGGGCGGCCATGACAGGCAAGCTGGGCCTCATGCACCAGCTCCTCGAATGGGCGGCCTGCCCCCAGACCAAGGACAGCGCAGGGATTACACCGTTACAGAAGGCCACGTTGACGGCGCCGCCTGCTTCTCTGGGCGGCGCTCGTGAGATGTTGCTGCTTGCGGGCGCCGGGAGCCAAGGAGCCAGCGGCTCTGAGCTGGCTCAGCGGCTGGCCGCCGACGCGTATGATTCGGCCTACCTTTCGCGCATCCGTGCGGAGGGGGCTGTGCCACCAGCAAACGGGGTAGCTGCTAATGTCCCGTAGACTACCGATGAACCCCTTGCGCGTGAGCCCGAGAAAAAATGAGGGCGAACATAAGGCATGTTTGGTTTTGCTTGGCGCAAGATCTCTTGCTGTGCCTGCTCCTTCGGCTCCTGTGGCCTTTGCGCAGCTCAAGCAAACATGCCTGCAGGACGCCTTGTGCCCTCGCCCTCTTGTCGCTGCCTGGCTTTGACCAGGGCCGGCAAGCAGTGCGGCATCACTTCTACGTCGCAGCTGCTAGACTCTTCGGGCCACCTGGCTGCGGCCCCGCTCCTGCGCGGAGGTTCGCGATGCGCTTTTCACGCCAGGTGGTTCTGCGCCACTCCGGCGGCGACAGAAGACTTGGTCACTCCGCCCCTGGTGGTATACATAGATCTGGAAACGACAGGTCTTTCATTGGGTAGCGACGAGATCGTGGAGATTGGGGCTTTGGCTGATGGCTCTCTGGCGACGTTCTCCACGGTCGTCCGGCCCGTAGCCTTGCCAGCCGATACCGGCGTCCACGGCATCTCGCCGGCCGAGCTGCTGCAAGGCCCAGCCTTTCCGGAAGCCTTCGACCGTATGGCCGAGTTTCTCGTCAGGCTGGCGGCTGCAGCTTCTACGAGCGAGGACAGCAGCTCGTCGGACGAGTCCTGGCCGGAGCCGCCGCGGCTCCGTTCGACTCCTCCCCGCATCTTGCTGGCCGCCCACAACGGCCTCCGATTCGACTTCGGCTTCATTATGTCCATGTGCTGGCGGTCAAGCATGCCCAGGCCTGCCCTCGGAGATTGGCTCTACGTAGACACTCTGGACGTCCTGCGGGCCACCGATGCATCGGGGGCTTGCTTCAAGCTGCAATGTCAACGGATTAGCCGTGGCGTGCTGGTGGAGGCACGAGCCCATCGAGCCTTGGACGACTGCATGGCGTTGGCTTGTGCGAATCTGAGGGCGCAGCAGGGGCCCGCCGACCTTGCAGGAAGCCCGTGTAGCCAGTGCCGGCTAGCCAGTCAAAAAAACAACGCGACGTTTTCAATCGTCGCTGCGTCTCTCGTGCTTCCTCCGAGCCCGAAAGCTTCAGTCTATGTCCTGCGTCGCCAACGGGTCTGGGCAACCTTTCGGCCCAAGCGTTTCCCGACCCTGTCCACGTCGGGGCCATATGGCCGTGTTGCCTCGCGGGCCCAGGCTTGCCCTCTGCCGCCTGCCGCTGGAAATCAGGAGCTGCATCGCCGGCTTTCTGGCCCCCCGGCTGCGGATTGCCTGCGTGCACCCCCTGGCACGAATGATCCGGGAGCTTGCCTTTCGAGTGCGGCTCCCGCGACGCCTCGTGGTCTTTCTGCGGTGCGAGCACCAGCTTTGGATGGCGGCCGGCGCCCGGGCGACGGCTCGGCCCCCGGTGATGTGGCCAGGCAGGCATCGGGGAGTGGCTCGGCGGGCGCCTAGGAATTGCGCCGCTTTTTGCTGAGCTGCGACAGGACAAAGACGAGCCAGAGCAGCAAGCCTCCAGGAGACCGGGCGCCGGCCTAAAAGCAAAGAAGCCTGCGTGCACTGGGCGCGTTCGTCGGGGGGCCTTTTTGGATACGCTGCATCCCTCTGGCCCCCTTGGGCTCGAAGCTATCTAGGGGCGGGCCCGTGGTAGAAGCGTCGGGGAGCGATGTCGTGCGCAGATCTGGCTGCCGGCCCCCTGGCGACCGAGCCTCTTGCAGAAGCGCCAGCCCATCCGGGCAAGAGGCCTCGCTTCGGCCCCCCGGTCAAGCGCCTGCCGCCGGCTGTGCCGCGGGCCTCCCAGGTCGTTGTCCAGGCTGGAGGGGCCCTGGAGGCCGTGCCCATGCCGGAGGAGATCAGGGCCAAGCTATCACCGGGCTCGCCCCTTGTTCTTGGTCTAGATGTGGTCACCAACGATTGGACACCCGGGGCGGCCGAGAAAGGTTTGATCGGAGAGCACGGCCACTATCAGCTGTGCCGGCCTTGTGACCTGGAGGCCCGCGTGGTGCAGATTACCTGGATGATCCGAAACGAAGCGGGCGCGGCAGCAGCAGCCAGGGTCGTCAAGCCGAATGGCTGGACCATCTCCGAGAAGGCCTTTCGCTACCATGGCATCTCGCAGGAGGCAGCTGAGGAGAAGGGCTCTGAGCTGGCTGCTTCACTCCGGTACTTCATGCGAGATGTCCGTGCAGTCTGCGACGCCGGCGGCTGCCTTGTAGCCCATCATCTTGGGTTCCACGCCGGCCTCCTCTTTCGAGAAATGCAGCGTGCAGGCCTCGACGCTGACGCCCGCGATTGGAGCCGGCTGGTTCGTGTGCATGGCTTCTGCACCATGTGCCCCCAGCTAGGGAAATGGCACGCCCAGTGCCTCGGACGGGACGCAGGGACGGAGATGACCATGAACGTGTCCAAGCTGAAGGATTTGGTGGCGTGGCTGTTGCCTGAGCTGCCAGCCCCTGTGCCCTGGGCTGGCAAGGCCCAGACCCATGCGGACGTATACGTTGCTCTGCTGAAGCGGGCCGGCGGCTTGTGGAAGGCTTAGGTGGTGCCGGCGGGGGCCTTGGGTAGAGCCCAGAATAGCGACAATAGATGTCTGCGGGCCGGTCTTCCAAAAAGGTGTCCGTTTCGAATGTGTTTTTACATATATTAAAGGAATTGGGCAGAAAAAGTAGAGGGTTTAG
>NZ_JBBARU010000142.1:0-3775 GCF_040399605.1 Rhodovarius sp.
CCTGAGCGCACGTGCCGCTCCCACTCCACCGGAAATGGCTCCATCAGCCCCGGCAGCGTCATCCCTTCCTGCTGCCGCCCGTCCAGGATCGCCTCGACGATGTTCGGCGCCAGCAGCGTGAGCCGGAGCAGGCGCGAGACATAGGACGAGTTGATATTCTCGGCCGCCGCCAGTTCGTTGAGCGTGCCATAGCGGCCCGCCTCCATCATCCGCCGCCAACGGAACGCCCGGGCCAGCGCCTTCACCAGAGTGGTGTCGGCAGCCGTGCTGCCACGGGGCGCCATACCGCCCGGCGTCAGGATCAGCTTCCGCCCGCCCCGCGGCTTGCGGACAGCCAGCGGCACCCGCACGGTCAGCATCTGCGCAGCGGCGGTCACGCAGCCGCTCTCGCCAATTCGGCCGGTGCAGCCAAGTCCCGCGCCAGACTGCCCAGCCCCTCCAGCTTCAGCCGGACGGCGGCACCACCCGGCCCGATGCACAACCATATTGCGTGGGTGTTGGCGCGAAATGTTTTTGGTTCAACGTTCATTGTGCGGCCGTGGCCTTGTCGGTGGCAGGCTAAACTCGGTGTCCAACGTACCGGCAGCAGGCTGCAAGAATAGCGTCCTATTGCCCGTTGTAAGACAAAAGCCCGGTGGCAGTGAAATACCGCCCAGGTTCTAAAGCTGACAGCACTGATCGCGGTTGCGCCAACGAGTTTTCCACCCAATGTCAGGCTGCGATGAAATGGAAACCCCTCGCTCCACGCCCGAGCCACTTAGTTTCAGCGCTGTCCGCGCCGAATTCGCCAAGTATCACCAAACATGAAATCGGCCCTCTGTTGTTCGACGAGGAGCAGAGGCTGTGGTTGGCCTCACTGCTGCACAAGGCAAAGTCGAGGGCTGCTAGCGCTGAGATCGCGCAATTTGTCGAGGCGGTAGCAGCGTCCGTGGTTCAGTGGCACTTAGCCTCGACGATGCCGCCAGCAGCAACAGCCCGCCAAGTCCATAACGCGTTGCGGCAAGTCTGGATCTTGGCGTCAGAGCCTGAGCCTGCGATCGGCCTGATCAAGGCCAGACTAAGGGCGCTGCCTTCCGAGGCGGTCAGCGCCATGGAGGTACGGGGACGGCTACTCTGGCCTAGCATTTTCAAGGCCAAGTTGCCGCCATGCGGGCTGATTGGCTGGTCCAAAACGGCCGCGCCCGGCGATCTGGTCCAAGGGCTGCGCTTAATAACGGCGAATGGCGCGGCAGCAGTGGCTGGCCGCTCGCGCCTCAACGGCCGCCAATCCCGCCCCTCTCTAGAGCCGATGATCCTTGGGGTCGTGCGCGGCAGTCCTGATTCATCTGCGAGCCGGCTGCCAAATGGTCGGCGCCGTGAGTTTACAGCCGACCAACTCGTTATGATGTTGGCCGTTGATTGGACGTTAGCGACGGGCGCCCCGCCGACACACGGCCGCAGTGACGGCAAACCTTTCGGCGAACTGGTCCACCATGTCTTCGGCTGGTTTGACAAGGAAGTTGGTGCTGAGGCGGCACTGCGGCGCTATTGGCAGTTAGTTGCTGCCGAGAGACGCCGGCGCCTCAAAGAGCCGCGCTGACTGATTATCGCATCCTGCCTGTCAACGGGTTTCGACCAACAGCGCGCCAATTAACGGCTTAGGTCATGGGCCATGCCGCCCAGCCTTACCCATCAACCACTGATGCCAGAACCCGCTGGTGCCACCCCAGCCGCCGACGCAGCGCTGCGCGCTCTGGTGCGTGCGCTGGCCCGGCAGGCTGCAGCGGAAATGTTTGCAGGGGCGGGAGCGGCACAGAACAAGGACCCTGCCAATGCCGCAAAGCCCAAACCCTAATCTGCACCTCCACATCGCTGTGCCGTCGCCGCTGTTGACCGTCGCGCAAACAGCCGAGCGGCTCAAGCTGAGCCCGCGCAGCATCCGCCGCCTGATCGAGACCGGCGCGCTGACCGTTCATCGCCTCGGCCGTGCGGTGCGTATCGCCGAGACCGATTTGGCGCAGTTCCTGAAAAACAATCGATATGTGTAATTATGGATAGGTTAAATCTCAGATGATCGATATTTTTTACGGTTATATAGAAATTTACTTTCGTTAATACACATCACTGTAGACGGCATTGCTCTCGAATGTGGTGTATTAACGTAAATGTACTCCATTCCCTCCCTGTCATCACGAGGCCACTCATGTCCACTCAGCCCACTTCACGAGCCTCATACAGCCTGCATAATATACTGGAGACAATAGAATTTTCAGCCACGCTGACCCCGCGCCAGCGCCAGGACCAAGCCTCCGCCATCCGCACCGTAGCCCGCCTCCTCGGCAATACACCCGCCGACATTCCAGCCAACCCACAACTACTCGCGCGCCGCCTGGATGAAATCGCTCCCGCCCGTCACAACCTCTCCCCCGGCCGCTGGGCCAATATCCGCTCGCTGCTGCGCGCGGCGCTGGCCACGGTGACAACCGTCAGCCCCGGGCGTCAGCAAAACCACCTCACCCCAGACTGGGCCGCCGCTGCTGCCATGCTGCCGCCCCGCCTGCATCATCCCCTCAGCAAGCTGATGCATTTCTTTGCCGGCCAGGGCGTGGCGCCGCATCAGGTGGATGCAGTCACACTGGAGGGCTTCGCGGCCTTTCTCGATGCCAGCCTGCTGGCCAAGCCAAAGGCCGCGTTGAACGATAGTCGCGCAGCCTGGAATCGCGCCTGCCGCGACATTCAGAACTGGCCCGGTACCCCTTTGCCAGTCCCGCCGCGGCAGGATCACTACAGCCTTCGATGGTCAGCCTTCCCGGCGAGCCTCGAGGCCGATTGCCGCAAATGGCTCCACCGGCTGGGTGGCTCCGACCTCCTGGACGACCGCCCTTTTGCCCCAGTGCGGCCAGCCACACTGCGCAAGCGGGAACAGCAAATTCGCTGCTTTGCCAGCGCCTTGGTGTGTAGGGGCGTCCCAGCTGAGGAACTGCGCTCCCTGGCCGATTTGGTCAGCGGTACCAACCTCAAGGAGGGCCTGCGTTTCCATCTGGACAGGCGCGACGGCACCACCAGCACCGCCATCGCCGACCTCGCCACCACCCTCAAGGCCGTGGCACGCCATTGGGTAAAAATACCCGAGGCAGACCTGCAGCATATCGAGGCCCTGCGCCGCCGCCTCGAATGCCGTCAGCGCGGCCTCACTGCCAAAAATCGCGAACGGCTTCGTGCCTTGGATGATCCCGCCAATACCCAGGCGCTGGTCAACCTGCCGCAACGCCTCATGGCGCTTGCCGATAAAACCGCAGCCAGCAGCCCGCTTCGGGCTGCCCGGCTGGCCCGCGATGCCGTGGCTATCGAATTACTGTTGATGGCACCGCTGCGAGTGGAGAACCTGGCCATGCTCGATCTCGAGCAGCATCTGCTCCGCCCAAGCCGCACCAGCAACCTGATGCACGTCATCATACCCGGCAAACACGTCAAAAACCACGATGAGCTCGAATACCCCCTGCCTGCAGCCAGCATTGCTCTGCTGCAGCGCTACCTCCAGCATTACCGGCCAAGCCTCGCACTGCCAGGTTCGACCGCGCTCTTTCCCGCGCTCGACGGTGGCGCCAAGACCGGTCAGATCCTGGGGCAGGGGCTGAGCAAGCGCATCTTCAAACACACTGGGCTGCGGGTTAATCCGCATCTGTTCAGGCATATCGCGGCCAAGTTCTACCTTGGCGGACACCCCGGCGGTTACGAGGCCATGCGCCGTGTCCTCGGCCATCGCTCGATCGCGACCACCACGAGTTTCTACACT
>NZ_JBBARU010000143.1:0-3587 GCF_040399605.1 Rhodovarius sp.
TGCCTGAGCTAATTGCATTTCTTAGGGCCAATCCGGGCAGATACGCCTATGGCTCTTCCGGCGCCGGCACCACGCCGCATCTCTCGGGCGAGTTGTTGAAGCAGATGGCCGGACTGGATGTTCTGCATGTGCCCTATCGCGGCGGTGCGCCAGCACTGCTTGACCTCATGGGCGGCCGTGTGCACCTGATCATGGACAACATTCCAGGTCTGCTGCCGTCGGCGCGCGAGGGCAAGATACGGGCGCTGGCCGTGACCAGCGCACAGCGCAGCCCCGTGGTGCCGGACCTACCGACCATGGCGGAGTTTCTGCCAGGGTTCGAGATGACCTCTTGGGGCGCGGTGTGCGCCCCCGCCGGCTTGCCGCAGCCGGTTGTGCAAAGGCTATCAGCTTTCTCAAAACGCGCGCTGGAGAACGCCGAACTCGTGCGCGGCTATCAGGACCTCGGCGCCACACCCTGGTGGACGACACCAGAGCAGCTCGCCACTTTCCGCACACACGAAGAGGCTCGCTTAGCACCGGTGATCAGGGCGAGCGGTGCCCGGGTAGAGTAGGCGGCGAGAAACCAGCCGCTACGGCACGATCGACGAACTGGCGGCCGCGGAGAAGATCAACTCGTCCGATGTCTCGAAGCTGCTGCGGTTGACGCTTCTGGCCCCCGACATCGTCGAGGCGATCCTGGACGGGCGGCAGCCAGAGGGGATGACGCTGCCGGGCCTGATGGAGCCTTTTCCGGTGGAGTGGAAGCGGCAGCGTTGAGCCGCATCGCATGGCCCAGTCAAATCTTGGATATGAATCCGCAACATCGAACCGAGGCCCGCGCCGGAACGACGATCCGCGCCGCCACATCCATCAGCCGAGTGCCTCACCGGCAAAATTCATCAGCTGGGGGCGTCATGAACAATTCGGGCTAGCGCTGTGCCGCCGCAGTGAATGCGAAATTATCAAAACTATTCTCGCTGACACGGTGCCACTGGAACATCTCGCCGCGATAGGCCCTATAGCTGTCCATGATGGCCTTGAAGCGCACATTGCGGCTGCCGAGTTCCTCCACCATTGCCTCATTGGCGCGCCAAGCGGCCTGGAGGATTTCGCGCGGCCAGAAGCGCAGCTGCGCGCCAGCGGCGATAAGGCGGCGCAGTGCCTGCGGGTTCAGGTGATCATAACGCGCCACCATGTTGCTATCGGCCTCGGCGCAGGCCACTTCGATGGCGTTCTTATAGAGGTCCGGCAGGGCATTGTAAGCGTTAATATTGCTCATAAAATGCACCCGCCCGCTGGGTTCCCAGAAGCCAGGGGCGTAATAGAAACGTGCCACGCGCACGTAATTCGCGCGCTCATCATCATGCGGGCCAGTTAATTCGGCGGCATCGATCACGCCGCGCTCCAGGCTGGGATAGATATCGGCCTGCGCGAGCAGCAATGGGGCGGCGCCCAGCCGGGCGAAGAGCTCGCCGGCAAGGCCCGTGATGCGGAACTTGAGGCCCTGGAGGTCAGACAGGCTGCGAATTTCGTTGCGGAACCAACCACCCATTTGCGCGCCAGTGTCGCCGGCACTATGGCCGATGATGTTGTATTCGCGGAATAAATCTGCCGCAAACTGATTGCCGCCGCCGAACCGGGTCCAGGCCGTCATCTGCCGGGTGTTCAGGCCGAAGCTCATGGCGGTGAAGGGGGCGAAGGCGATGTCCTTGCCGATATAGTAGTAGGAGGCGGTATGTCCGGCCTCGACCGTGCCGGCCTGCACGGCATCGAGCACCTGCAAGCCGCCAACGATCTCACCCGCCGGGAAGATGGTGATGCGGAATTTGTTGTCGGTAAGCTGGGCCACGCGAGCTGCGATACGCTCCATGGTGCCGTACACCACGTCGAAGCCGCGCGTGTAGGAACTCGCGGCCCGCCAGCGCACCTCTGGCATGGCGGACTGCGCCAGTGCGGGGGCGGCGAGGGCGGCTGCGGACAGGGCAGCGGGGCCCAGCAGATTGCGGCGATCCATAATGCAGTATTTCCCGGAGGTCGTGACTGGGCAGCATATAAGGCGTTGGAAAGAAAGAAAAAGAGGTGTATGGGCCCGCGTCGTAGCAGGCGAAGACCGGCATTTTCTGCGTGCGCATGATGACGTCGTAACGCCGCAAGCGCTCAAACAATGTCTTCGCCGCAGCGTGGCTTGGTTGCCCCGCGGCTCCACGGCTGCGGACACCACGCTGGTGAAGGCGCTGGCCCGGGCGTTCCGGTGGCGGCGGATGATGGAGGCGGGCCGCTTCGCCACGATCAACGAATTGGCGGCGGCCGAGAAGATCAACTCCTCCTACGTCTCGCGCCTGCTGCGCCTGACGCTGCTGGCGCCGGATATCGTCGACGCAATCCTGGACGGGAGGCAGCCGGGGTGTATGACCCTGCCCGGGCTGATGCAGCCGTTTCCGGCGGAGTGGGAGCGGCAGCCTACGGCACGCCGGAAGCTGACAACGCTGGACAGCTGCCCTCCTGCCAATATCGCCCGGGAGGAGCTTTGGTATGCGGGCATTGCACCATGCCCTGCACTATAATCCCGTCCCACTTTGACCCTTCGGCGCTGCCATTGCAGCGCGCAGTCCTTAGCCAAAGAAGATGTAGTCGTTCCCCTGGACCGTCCCAAAGCTCGGCGTGGGCAGTTGCGCCTGGGTCAGGCCGGCGAAGGTGACCGAGGTGTCGATCACGCCATTGCCATCGAGGTCGCAATGCAAGGTGGCGCCCTTATAGCCCTCGGCGCCATCACTCTCGAGCCAGAGGAACTTGCTGACCCCAGGCTTATAGCCCCAGATCGTGACCTGCTCCCCTGGGGAAAAATCCGTAAGGGTGGACCAGGTGGTTGATGCTACGGCGGCGCGGCCATCGAGGAAAAAACCATCCCTCCCTGCCCCGCCACTGATGAAATTCGAGCCTAGACCGCCATCAATCACATCATTGCCAGCACCACCATCGATTGCATCATTGCCCATACCGGCATTGATAAAATCAGCCCGGTCGGAGCCTATGATGATGTCGTTATTGGCACCGGCGATGACCTGGTACTCAATACCGGGCACCGGTCCCGTATAGGGCTCAGCCTTTATGTCGGTAGAAGAGCCATTGCCCTGGCCTATTTTGAATTCCACCACATCGGTGACTGTGATGGCCACGGCCTGGACCGTGCTTTTGAGGTTGCCATCGGAGGCCGTGACGGTGATGTCGTAAGCATTATTAGCGTCGGCATCGGATGGCGCCTCGAAATCGGGTGAAGCCTGAAAGGTGACGACGCCCGATGCGGCGTCGATATTGAACCAGGCCGCATCAACGCCGCCGAGTGCAAAACTCAGGGTGGTATTGGCATCAGGATCGGTGCCGGTGGCGGTGTAGACAGTGCCCGTCGCGTTTTCGGCAAAGCTTGCGCTGCCGCCAGAGGTGATGCTGGGCGCTTCATTCACATTGGTGAGGGTGATGGCGACGGCCCGGGCCGCGCTGCTCCGGCTGCCATCGGAGGCTGTGACGGTGATGTCGTAGACGTTGTTCGCCCCGGCATCGGTGGGCGCCTCGAAATTGGGCGGGGCTGTGAAGGTCACGGCGCCCGA
>NZ_JBBARU010000144.1:0-3583 GCF_040399605.1 Rhodovarius sp.
CACCGTAAACCTCTCAGGGCATCGGTGGTGTTCGCTACGAATGTTGAATCCGTCCCACGATTGCGGCAACTCAAAAGGCTTGGTCATGGTGAGTTGATTGACGAGGCCATGGCCGCCCACCCCCTGGCCTGCGGCGAGCCTGACCTCAGTGCTCAGGGAACTCACGCTGGCCAGCGGGTTGGCCAGGGCGCGTGCCAATGCATCACGGTCCTGAGGCGGCGGCTCTGCGGCGGCGGCGCCCGCCAAAGCCAATCCGCAGCATATCACCAGCAGACGAAATTCATCATTTCGCACACAAAACCCCATCACCCAGTCACACCGCCAATGATCAGGCCTCATCGGCCAGGAAGGGGTTTTGCCGCCGTTCGGTGCCAAAGTCACTCCCCGGGCCATGGCCGCAAATGAATTGCATGTCGTCACCCAGCGGCAGCAATTTCTCATGGATCGCAGCGATGAGTGCTGCGTGGTCGCCATAGGGGAAATCGGTGCGGCCAATGCTGCCGCGAAACAGCACATCACCCACAATGGCCAGCCGCAGCGCTTCATTGACGAACACGACATGGCCCGGCGCATGCCCGGGGCAATGCAGCACGGCGAAACTCTCGGCGCCGATCTGCACCACCTCGCCCTCCTCCAGCCAGCGGTCGGGCGTCCGGTCGCGCGCTGGCGGCAGGCCATAGGCGGCGGCCTGCTTGGAGAGATTATCGAGCAGCATCTTATCGGCCAGATGCGGCCCTTCCACCGGCGCGCCGGTCACCTCGCGCAGTTCATCCGCACCACCGGCATGGTCCATATGACCATGGGTGATGAGGATGCGCTTGAGGGCGATGCCCTGTTTCTTCAGCACATCGAGGATGCGCGGCACATCGCCGCCCGGATCCACCACCACGCCCTCCATGGTCACGTCATCCCATAGCAGCGCACAATTCTGCTCGAAGGGCGTGACGGGAATGATGGCCGCGCGCAGCGCCATGGGCTTACTTCCAGGACGCCATGAAGAAGCGCGGCATTTCGTCGCGCCAGGTCTGGAAGTTCAATTGTTTCGAATAGCCATAGGTGGTGACATAGGTGTGCAGCGGCAGCCAATAGGCCTGCTCGGTGGAGCGGCGGATGGCCGCCGAATAGGCCGCGCGGCGGACATTCTCATCAACACTGGAACCACCCTCGACCAGCAGGCGGTCGATCTCCGGGTCACGGCTATAGTCATTGCCGCCACCACCACCCAGCATGACCGGGAAGATGGCCGAGACGTCGTTGATCGAATAACTCCCCCAACTGCCCAGATCGAGCGGATTGCGCCCCTCCCAGGCGCGCGCCGTGGCAGCGGCCACCTGCATCTGGCTGAGCCGGGCGCGAATCCCCACTGCCTGCAGATAGGCCTGCACCGATGCGCCCCATTGCGGCAGAATATAGCTCACCATCTCGGTCGCGAAACCGTTCGGGAAGCCAGCCTCGGCCAGCAGCGCGCGGGCCCGGGCGGGGTCGTAATTATAGGTGACGGCGGCATCGGCATCACAGCCGAATTGGCTGGGGTAGCAGGGTGCAGTCGGCACCCGGCTGCCGCCCTGCACCAGGGAGGTGGCGATGGTCTGCCGGTCGATCGCGTGCCAGATGGCGCGGCGCACCAGCACATTGGTCATCGGGTTGCCCGCCCCGGAGCGACCAGCGGCATCGATGGAGAGGTAGCCGATGCGCATGCTCTCCTGCCGTGCCACATCCAGCGTGGGCACGCGGGCGAGGTTGGCCATCTGGTCGGGGTTGATGGCCCAGATCCAGTCGGCGCGGCCGCTGAGCAATTCGGTCAATTCGGTGGCCGCATCGGGCACGAAACGCACGACGAGCTTGCGGATCGCGGGGCGGCCCTTGGGGCTGCCCGCGTAATAATTCTCAAAGCGCTCGAACTCGACCATGGCGCCAGGATTCTGCGCGGTGACGCGGTAAGGCCCTGCCCCCACCGGCTGGCGGGCATAGACATCGGCGCCCACCCGCTCGCGATAGGCCTTGGGGTAGATGGGCGTCACGAAGGCAAAATATTCCAACGCCGCCGGGGTGGGGCGCTTGAGGTGCACTCGCACCGAGAGGTCGCCGGTCTTCTCCGCCCGCTCGATCCAGGCATGGTTGGAGGGGGTGGCGGTGCGCGCCTCGGGGCTGCTGACCAGGTTGAGGGTATAAACCACGTCATCGGCCGAGAAGGCATCGCCATTATGGAAGGTCACCCCGGCGCGCAGGGTGAAATCAATGGTGGTGGCGTTCACCCAGTTCCAGGCGGTTGCCAGCAGCGGCTTCATGGTGAAATCGGTGGGGTCGCGATGGATCAGCCCATCCCAGGCCTGGTGGGCGAGCACCAGCCCGGTGCGCAGGCTGTTGTAATAGGGGTCAATATTCGGCACGCCGTCGCGGAAGACGATGCGCAGCGTGTCCTGCGCGCGCTGCGCCGAGGCGCTACCAGCGGCAAGAATGGCGGGGGTGACCAGGGCGGTCCGGCGGGCGATGCGCATGGGGCAATTCCTTGAGACGAACAAGCCATACGGTAGGGGCGGCTTGTGGCCCCGCGCAAGCGTGCCACTGTGCGAGGGTGACGCATTCCCAAGCCCTGCCCGCCTCCGCCGCCGCCATTATGCTCGCACTCTGCCTCGCCTGGGGGCTGAACATGGTGGCGATGAAACTGGGCACGGCGGGAATTTCGCCGGCCTTGCAAGGTGCCATGCGTTCGGCCGGTGCAGCCCTGCTATGTTGGCTGTGGTGCCGGCTGCGCGGCGTGCCATTGGCGCCGCTGCTGGGCGCCTCGCTGCTGCCGGGCCTCGCGGTGGGCGTGATCTTCGGGCTGGAATTCGGCGCGATCTTCATCGGCGCGGGCCTGACCTCGGCATCGCGCGCGGTGCTGTTTTTATATGCAGCGCCGTTCTTCGTCGCCCTCGGCGCCCATATCTTCGTGCCGGGCGACAGGATGACGGCGCGGGCCGCATCGGGCCTGCTGGTTGCCTTTGCCGGGCTGGCGGTGGGGCTGCTGGATGGGCTGCAGGCCGAGGGTTCGGTGGCGGGGGACCTGCTTTGCCTGGTCGGCGCAATAGGCTGGGCCTGCACCACGGTGGTCATCAAGGCCACGCGGCTGCGCCATGCGCCGGCGGAATACGCCATGCTGTATCAACTGGCGGTGAGCGTGCCGGTGCTGCTGGCCCTCTCCCTATTGCTGGCCGAGCCAGGCATTTTTGCCCCGACACCTTTGATATGGGCGAGCATGGCCTATCAGACGGTGGTGGTCGCCTTTGCCAGCTATGTCGCCTGGTTCTGGCTGGTCAAGCGCTATGCCGCCTCGCGGCTTTCCGCCTTCAGCTTCCTCACGCCGCTCTTTGGTGCGCTGGCGGGCTGGGCGTTTCTCGGCGATCAATTGGGCCCGCTCTTTCTTGTGGCGCTGGGGCTGGTGAGTGCGGGCATCCTGCTGGTGAATTCCCAGCCGCGCTGAAAGCGCAGTGTTTTCTTGTTCACGGCGAAATCCGGCGCAGCAACCACAATCAGTTGCCTCAATCTTGGTCATTTCCGTTTCAAATCGGCAAGAATCTCTTCGGACCTCCCAGCATTCTAA
>NZ_JBBARU010000145.1:0-3583 GCF_040399605.1 Rhodovarius sp.
AAGTCCCAAGCCATGGAGAGAAATGGCCCCGCGGAGAGAGAAAATGGGCTTTTCCGCCGAGAGCAATTCCCAAGCCTATCGCGCAAACGTCCGCGGAGCTTGGCCCTGAAACCGAATGTCTGTAAATTGGAGAAGGGGGTTGGAAAGCCAACTGGAGCAGCAGTGGGAACCGGATTCGAACCTTCGCTGGTGTCCATGAGACGCGTCTCACGGTTTGCGTCACTTGCCGCCCCTTGAGGACACCCCCGCAGACTTTCCTCGACTGCGCCGATCTGACGCATGGAAAGCAGCACATGGCTCAGGCCGCGTAGCTGAGCCAAAGACAGTCTCGATCCTGCGGATACCCACCGCGCCCGATTGAACCTAGATCGGATCGTTCCTTCCCCTAACTTAGCCATCCTCGCCACGGATGCCTGCGGTGGAAATTACTTCTGAGAAGCGCGCCTCGGCATCGTTTAGCACATGGTCGAATTCGGCGGGGGTGCTGGCCTGGATGACAAAGCCCAGGCCCTGTAGCCGCGCGCGCACGCCACCGTCCGAGAGCGCGAATTTCCGGGCCTCGTACCAAGCGTCCACAACCCTATCGGGCGTTCCTGCAGGCACCAGGACACCTTGCGTACTAGGCACATCGAGGCCGGGAACGCCGCTCTCGGCAAAGGTCGGCGTATCGGGCATCGCCGGGTCCCGCGCCAGGGTTGAGACGGCCAGGGGCACGATGCGGCCCTCGCGCACATGCGAGGTGACGGCAGGCAGCGTGATGATCATCGCATCCACCTGACCTGCCAGCAGGTCAATCGTGGCAGGCCCACCGCCGCGATAGGGAACATGCGTGACCTGCAGGCCGAGCGTGCGGTTCACCATCTCGCTGATGATGTGTGCGACGCCACCTATGCCGGGCACCGCCAGCGTCACGCGGTCGCCACGGGCTCGCAGCGCAGTGAAATACTCGTCGACGGTCCGGATGCCGGAACGGGGATGCGTGCACAGCAACTGCGCCGCTGTGATTGTCATAGTGACCGGGCGCAGCCGGTTCCGCGCCCGCCCCTGCCGCGCGCCCACCAGAATATCCTGTAGCACCAGGCCATCGCCCGAGGCGACCACCATGGTCAGCCCGTCCGGCGCCGCACGCCCCACCATCTGGTTGCCGACAAGACCCGCGCCGCCGCCCTGGTTCTCGACGATGATCGGCTGGCCCATCCGGTTCGACAGGATGGCCTGAGTGGCGCGCGCGTGAATATCGAGCGTGCCGCCGGGCGCCGCGCTGATCACCACGCGCACCGGCTGCGTGGGGCGCCAGCTTTGCGCATGGGCGGCAAGCGGCAGAAGCAGGGCCGGCGCCGTCAGAAGGCCGCGGCGGGGGAGGGGGCGCGCCATCACGACCGCCACGCGCCAAAGGGGGCGTCGCCATCCTTGTGGACCTCATTCACCAGATCCACTTCCCACGCCAGGTAGGCGAGCATTGCTTCCTCCACGCCGTCATTGTGGTCGAAGGGCAGTAGGTGAACGTCCTCGCAATCGCGGTCCTCAGGGTTGCGACGATCGGCCTGCATGGGGAAGCCCGCAGCCTTCCACGCGGCGGTACCGCCGGTCAGAAGCTTCACGGGCGCGGAGACGAGGGCCCGAAGTTCCGGCACGGCAAGCTTCGCCAGCGCCGCCTCGGGCGCAGTCACCACCACCTGACGGTCCCCCGTGAGATGCTTCGCGATGCGGGCCAGCCGTCCGCGCAGGCCCCAGATCGCGCTCGGCACATGTCCAGCGCGGAACTGGACCGAGCGAGCCAAGTCCACCACCTGCACCGAGCCTGCTGTCGCCATCGCGGCGAGTTCGGCGGGAGAAATCTGTGGCACATGGATGGCGTCGGCCTCCGGGCATGGTGGCTGCGGTATGCCGCTCTCCAGCCGGCCGGACAGACCGTCGGTCAGAACGAAGACCTCCCAGCCGCCAAGCTGCCGCAGCCAGCCGGCCGACATGCGCGCCCGCACACCGGTATCATCCACCAGCACGATGCGGGCGTGCCGCACTGCCACCCACATGTCGACCGATTGCACGAGCTGGCCGCCCGGCGCGTTCAAGCTAGAGGCCAGATGCCCCTCGGCGTATTCCTCTGGTGCGCGCACATCCAGCACGTGCGTCGTCCGCGTGGCGTCTGCGGTCAGCGCGGCGAGCTCCGCGCGGGTGATGAAGCGCACGCCGTGCTGCCGCGCGAAGCGATCGGCCCGTGAAAGGGCCGTCTCCACATCGGGCGGCAGGCGGCTAGGGTAGCTCTCCGTGCGGCCATGTGCGCAGGTGAAGCCCGCCAGCTCCCAGCCCATGGTGCCGTTGCGCAAGGCGACGACCTCGTTCGGGATGCCGGCGCTGCGCAGCGATTCAGCGCCCATGATGGAGCGCGTACGGCCCGCGCAATTCACCACCACCAGCGTCTCCGGCCGCGTCACGAATTCGCCGAAGCGATAGACCAGCTCCCCGCCCGGCACGTCGATGCCGCCGGGAATGGACATGCGGACGAACTCCTCCATCGGGCGGCTGTCTAGGATCACCATGTCGCGCTTCTCGGTGATCATGGCGTGCAGTTCCTGCGCACTCACCGACGGCGTTTCGTAGTGATGCTCCACCCATTCGCCGAAGGCCTTGGATGGCACATGCACGCCGGAAAAGGCGACGTAGCCTGCGGCGACCCAGGCAGGCGTGCCGCCCGACAGAACCGATACATCCGAACAGCCCAGTGACAGGAGATAGGCCGCCAGAATCTCCGCACATCCCTCGCCGCCGTCGACGCAAGTAATCCGCACATCAAGCCGCGGTAGCAGCGCGGGGGCGCGCAATTCCATGCGCGACAGCGGGCACGGTACTGCCCAGAAGAGATGAGACGGGCCGAAGCCACCTTCCTCCCGTGCGTCGAGAATGGCTAATTCCTGACCGTCGCCGATCCAACCCTTGAGGGTTGCCGCGTCTATGCGCTTCATGTGCGCTTGTTTCCTCATTTTCGGAGAGCGTTGCATGGGATGCGGTCGCCACGCAACGCTGCTGCAGCGCTCTTTCATCCCGCTGGATGAGGCAAGCTTGAGACACCAGCGCGCGCCGCGTCTTGAGCGCCAGTACGGATTACGCGGCGTGTCGCGCATCCGCTTCGCGGGGCCGCTGCACGGCATAATGCCCTATAGCTCCTCTGCGATGTCCGTGATGTGGCTGCAGAAAATATCGATAGAGCCCGATCATGGCGCGCCCTATGCGCAGTAGGACGCGCAGATCGGGCAAGTTCTCAAGCCGCCAGATGAGCGGCTGCGAGCACGCGCCGCGGCGTCGTGCAGGCGGTCGAGGGCGAGCCTGGAGGCGGGATCGTGCCGCAGGGCACAGGCTTCGTTGCCATCCTCGGAGCCGGCCGCGATCATCAGCAGGCGGAAGCGGATGATGTCGGCCAGGCTGTGCCGGGCCCCGCCTCCGGCGTCCGCGTTTCCTTGAGGCAGGCGGCCGGGCGATTGGCGATGCCGATGCGGCGCTCGATATCGCGCAGTGCCAGCACACCGCCATCGGAAGATAGCCGTGCGGCGTCGAAGCGGGCGATCAGGGGTTTGCCGGCGACCGG
>NZ_JBBARU010000146.1:0-3504 GCF_040399605.1 Rhodovarius sp.
GGGCAAGCATTCAAGACCGCTGCATACTACATATTGCCGATGAGTTGCATCTGGTTCTCCGATGCGATGGCAGGCTATACAGGGGTGCTTTGGGGCAGAGGCCGAGCTATTGACGAACGATCCCATCCGACCTTGCTTCGTTGGGGTGGATGGTTTCTCCTCTTGTTTGTGCCACTGTTTCTGCTAGCTCTCTTCGCACTCAACAAATGAATCCAAGAAGGCGAACCCCAAAGATAGGTTTGGGCGATAGCCCCGAACCTATCGGTTGTTGGACAGGCCCGTCGGGTGCTACGGGCGCGGGTTGGACGCGGTTTGCGCTTTGATTTTGTGATTGAGAATCAGGCGCTTGCGTGGACAGGACCGCGATCTAATGAATCCCGGCGCGATTCGCGGGGGCTGTGAGGCGAACCGCACGGCGGTTCGCCTCACCGGTGGGCGTGGCGACGCGGGTTTGAGGGCGTGAGCGGGTTGCCGGCACGGGTTTGGGCTTGAACGACGGGTTTTAAGAGGCTTCGGGAACGCACGTTCCCTGGACACGGCGCGGCGGGCAATGTCGGTCGGGTGATGGAACGCGAATGTCATGGGGGTGATGGTTTTCATGGCGGGCCGCGCATTTGATAGATGGGTTTGATTTCGCGCAGGAAGGTGAGCAGGCCGCCGCAGCACTGGCAGGTGAAGGGGATGGGCTCGGGGAGCTTGGGGGCGGGTTCGCCAAGTTCGCCTAGCAGGGCACGGATATACAACCGGGTCTTGCGGGCGGCGGAGCCGAGGTAGCCGTAGTGGCGGATGCGGGTGAGGCCTTTGGGTAAAACATGCAGCAGCCAGCGGCGTATGAATTCGTGGGGGTGCAGGGCCATGACGGCGGTCTTGCCGGTGGCGCTGGAGGTCCAGTGGAGGAGGACGTTTCCTTGGGGATCATAACCGATGAGGCGTTTGGCGGCGAAGGCGCTGCGCTGGACGTAGCGGGCGAGGTAGCGCAGGGCGGTGCGGCCGCTGCCGGCGTGTTGGAGCTGGACGTTCCAGGTTTTGGCGGGTGATAGAACGTGTCGTTGGGCGGGGGTGAGGTTCTGGTAGAGATCGGGGTGGTCGTCTTTCAGGGCGGTGTGGAGGCGGCTGCGGAAGCGGGCGGCGAGGGGCTGATAGTGGATGAGGAAGTTTTCCCTGGCGGGGCGGTGGAGGGTTTTGTGTTTGGGATGGAGGGCGGCGGCGGGGACGATGAGGTGGACGTGGGGATGGTGCTGGATTTGCCGGCCCCAGGTGTGGAGGACGCTGGTGAAGCCGAGTTTGGCTCCGTGGGTCTTGGTGGCGCAGACGTCTTGGAGGGCGGCGGCGCTTTGGCGGAGGAGGAGTGGATAGAGGATTTCGGGATGGAGGAGGCAGAGGTGGCGCAGTTCCTCCGGCAGGGTGAAGGTGACCATGAAGTAGGGCACGGGGAGGAGCCGGGCTTCTTGTTTGGCGGTCCAGATTTGTTGGTCGAGGGCGCCGCATTGGGGGCAGCTGCGGTGGTTGCAACTGTGGTAGGCGTAGTGCTTTTCCTTGCAGCCGTCGCATTGATAGAGTCGCCCGCCGAGGGCGGGTGTGCGGCACGCGAGGACGCGCCGCACGGCCCGGTAGTGGTCGGCGGTGAGGGTGTGCCGGTGGGCATGGGCGTAGTTTTCCCAATGCGCACCGAGCAGGTCTGCGAGGTGGAGTGCCACGGAGCTGACAGATGACTGCTAGACTCCGGGGAGGGTGCGGAGGGCGTCGCGGGCTTTGGCCTCGCTGATCTCGGTGAGGTGGAGATAGACGAGGGTGGGCTTGAGGGTGGTGTGGCCGAGGTAGGCGGAGATTTGACGGAGGCTGGTGCCGGCGTCGAGCATGTGGGTGGCGTAGCTGTGGCGGAGGGTGTGGGTGCAGAGTTTTTCGTGTTTTTTGGAGAGGCCGCATTCGGCGCGGGCGAGGTTCATGGCGGCCCAGGCGCTGGAGTCGGTCATGGGGCGGCGGCTGTCGTGGAGGGCTTGTTTGAGGGGGATGCCGGAGCTTTTCCAAGCGCGGCCGGGGGCGGGGAAGAGCCAGTCGGGATTGCGGTGCCAGGCCCAGAAGCGGCGCAGGCGGACGAGGAGTTCGGGGCTGATAGGGACTTCGCGGGGTTTGCCGCCCTTGGTGTGGGTGACGCGCAGGACGAGGCGTTCGCCGTCGATGTCCTTGGGGCGGACGTGGAGGGCTTCGCTGAGGCGCAGGCCGCACTGATAGACGAGGGTGAAGTAGGCGCGGTAACGACCGTCGCGAAAGGTGCGCAGGAGCTTGGCGACTTCCTCGCGGGTGAGGACGTGGGGCAGTGGCTCGATGCGCTGGATCTTGATTTTCGCCCAGATTTTCCAGGTCTTGCCGAGGTGGTCGCGGTAGAAGGTGCGCAGGGCGCAGACGGCTTGGTTGAGGGTGGAGCCGGAGAGCTTGCGTTCGGCCTGGAGGTGGATGAGGAAGTCGAGAACCTGGGGTGGTCCGAGATCCGGGAGCGGGGTGTCGGGGAAATGGTCGGCAAGCTGGGAAGCCCAGCCGAGGTAGGTCTTGATGGAGCGGCCGCGCAGTCCTTTGAGCTGGACGAAGCGGAGGTAGTCCTGATACCACTCGGTGGTGGCGATACGGCGGCTAGATGATGTGCTTTTTTTTCATGGCGCACAAATGATGCCGGACTCGCCGCACCCCATGAATACCGCGAACACGGCAGGCTGCGCGAAGGGAAGTCGCCGCGCAGCGGCTCTGTTCAATCGGGTCCCCGTGACTGACTCCGAGAGCCAGCCACGGGTCCCACACCACCGTGCGTACGGGTCCGTACACGGCGGTTCCGCTCGGACGCGGGACAAGCCCGCGTAAAGAACAGGCCGAAGCCTGCTCTTGAACGCCCACATGCTTCCCATCGCAGCGACTCTCGGTTCCACCTCGCCGTCTGGCGTCATCGGTGGATTGACCGTCCGCCACGCGGTTAGGACGTTCCCATGCAGTTCAGCCCTTCGTCGGGTGAGGCTTCCGGCAATTTTGACGTGCGATTCCGCACTCCGGCTCGTGTCTCCAACTACTATGGCCTCTGCTGACTCCTGCCCGGATCGCTCCCGGCAGGTCTCCCCAGGTAAGAGCGTGATGCTTCCCTGCGCAACCACCGCATTTACCTCCACGGGTAAACCAGACGACTTCGCTGTGTTGTGCCAGCTCGTCGTGCCGTGTCGGCCTTCTATGCGGTTCTTGTCCATTGGCTCGCAGGTTTCTCCTAGCCTTCCTTCCCACGGTCGGTCGCCCTTCCGCAGTTGGCTTCAGATGGTAGTCTCTTCATTTTCATGTCTGGTTTTCCTACAGGGGACTTGCACCCCATTTACATCACGCCCATGCTGGGCACACACAAGCCGTCTCATCCAACGGCGGGTAACGTCCTTCTTTGAATTCGGGCTTCCATTCCCGCCGTGGATGGCCTAGACGTTCGCCAGAAAAAGATGAGACCTCCCCGAATGATCAAGCCCTACGTGGAGTCCT
>NZ_JBBARU010000147.1:0-3428 GCF_040399605.1 Rhodovarius sp.
TGTAGCTTTCTGCTTACCCAGCCCTTAGGACACTCGGGGGTGCCCCTGAGTGTCTGCCCATTTCACACGCTCCGCACGTCCGCCACTTGGCCCAAAGGAGGTCCTTGTGCCCAGCACAGGCCATGTTTATTGGCCTATCAGAACCCTTCCCAGCACAAGCCATCTTGACCTTTGTGGTAGGAGGCACTTGTGCCCAGCACAGGCTACCTTAGCTATGGGGAGGAAAGGAAAAGTTCAGCCTGAGCCAGCGGCCGCAGCTCTGTTGAGATCGGTCGAGATTGAGCTGCTCCCCGGCGAGAAGGACAGCGCCAACCTCGCCTACATTGAGAAGCTGGCCAATGCTTGGGCCTGCATTCAGGAACATGACCTCTTTCACAACATCCAGGGTGCCAAGCCTGCTGGCATCACGGCCAATGCTACTGAGTCCGGCACGCAATCGCCGTTTGACCTCAAGTCCTACCGCGCTGCGCTGAAGACAGCAGGTCAGAGCTACACGGCTGGCATCAACTTTTTCTGGATTGACCTCCTGTGGAGCGCGACTCCTGGAGTGCCACTCCGCGTTTCCGCTATCGAGCTCATGGCGAAGACGACCTTCGGCAGTCCAACGCCACTTGGGACGGTCCACGTTGCGGTTCCAGACCATGATTACAACCCTCTGGAGCGCACGGGGGCACTTCTGAGGGTCTCGCCGGAAGAGGTCACTGGGGCGATTGTCCTGGCAATCGCGCGCGACGTCCGGAACAGCGAGTCGGATGAGGTCCTGCAGGCTTGGAAGCAGGTTGCCCTGAGCACAACTTGCGTTTTCAGACTGATGCCCTCAGCCTCAGACCGCTACTGGTACGCCCTGAACCAGCGCGAGCATGTGTCCATGACCTACACCGCTGTTCACCGGAGCACTCTCCAGCGGGTGCATGAGATCAGCCGCCTCATGAAGAAGATGAGGGAGACGTTGCCAGCAGCGGAGGTGACGGCAAGCGCCATCGCGAAGACCTACCAAGAGAAATTGCAGATGGTGCCTGGCGGCTCAGGGACTGTCACTTTCAACTTCGTTGACTGCTGCGCGACCATCACCAACAAGCTCCTGGACGTGCCGTCGATTGCCTGGTGCCTGCAGGACTTGGACGAGCGCAGCGCCCTGTCAGAGGACCCCAACCCCTTCGACAGCCATTCGCGGCTGCAGGCAATCATTGACAAATGCAAGGCCAACAACCAGGCTCAGCTTATCTGGGTCGCCCAGGGGATTTGGTACAACTGGCGCCGGGGGAATGGCAAGTCCCTGAGCATCTCCGACATCAAGGGTTCGGCGCAGTCCGGTAACCGCGGCGTTGCCGACATGCTCATTTACAAGTTGAACCTCAAGAGCGCCCTCCTCGCCAAGGCCAGGGTCATGCTCAATCCAGAGTCGGGCGACTGGTTGACAGTCGTTGCCAGTGTGGCGGAGTCATTCAAGTCCTGGTTTGAAAATGAGGAGTCGCTGGACAAGTCTTGGCGGGCTGGGCGTCCGGCATCAGAAACCAAGTTCCTGAACTTTTTTTCGGAGGTGGTCTTTGGCCGCACTTACGACCATGCCGTCAAGTTTGCCTTAAGGGCTGGCAAGTCTGCAGATGACGCCGTGCTTGCGCAGGGCTTGGCGGAGGACCTGCGGGAAATCGAGGACAAACGGCAGCAGGAGCAGAAGCTGGCGCAGCCCGCCGAGGCTGAGCAAGGCACGAGCAGCGCGCATGACCAAGACCCGGAGGATGCAGACATGGACGACATCAGCTTCCGGTTGCCACCCACGGGCGACAGCAACGAGCCCACCGTGGTGAAGGCCAGCCAGATCCAGGATGGGGCCAGGCGTGAAACCATCCGTACCATCATGAGCGCCACGCGCCAGCACATTGCTGCCCAAATCTACCTGATTTCTCAGGATCCGCAGGACCCTCACCCCCACGGCTTGTCTGCGGCACTCACGGCCACGGCCGGGGGAAAGCTGCGTGGGGAGCCGCAGCCGGGCAACCCAACAAAGTCCAAGTACATAGGCATCTTCTACGACTTCAAAGTGGCGGGCGAGGCCAACCACCGGCCGATGTTGCGGGTCCCTCCGCTGAGGACCGAGCAGCTGCGTCGCCTCATCGACCTCGCCCGAAGCCGCTTCGGAGCCGAGGTGGCAGAGGATGAGATCCCAAAGGGCGACCTGTACTTCCTATTTGATGGGGGGCGGCTAGGCAACACCAGCGAGCTCTTGAAGCCGTTCCAGAGCATGACCAAGACCGTGAAGACTTTCCAGCTCTGGAAGGATGAGGCCAGCCTCATGAATCGCTACAAGCGGGTCAATAAGGGCACCATCGGCTCCTTCCGCCAAACTGAGCAAATGCTCGTTGTCAGCGCAGCTCCACCTGCAGTCCAGCCTGTTGGGTTCCAGCACTGGAGGGGATCCACGGCTGGAACTTTGATGGGGCCCATCATCCTGCCGGACCTGAGCGAGTCCTGGGAGGCAACCTGGGCCGATAAGAAGGACATTTTCACGGCGGCCAACTTGATCGCTGTCGGCGGCCGGTTGGACGACGACGTGGAGGAGGACGAGCAGAATAGGCAGAAGGCGCCGGCGCGGGACAAGGACACGGTGGAGGCTGTCTTCTTCCACGCCATGCCATGGAGCTTCTACGACGAGTTGCTCGCAGCCATGCCTTTGAAAGCGGTGCTGGACTTGACTCCCGGCGATGGCGCTCTGGCCCTCTGCGCCTACAAGCGCAACATCGTCTACACAGGCATGGCTTTGAGCGACACGCACAGCACGATGCTCATGAAGCGCCTGGAGAAGGCCATCTGGAGGTGCATGTCGGACGACACGGACCCCCTGTACGAGGCCAGGCTCATGGCTGCTGTCGTCGGAGCGGCCCAGGACGGTAAGACGAAGCGCAAGACCGACAAGGACCACAAGGGCATTGAGCAGAAACGCAGGCGCGGCGGCAAGGTCCCCCCGGCCCCGCTGGACCCCCACGACCCGTTGGGCGATGAGGGCGACGATGATGCTGCTGCTGCTGCTGACGACGAGCTGTCCGGCGACAGCGCCGGAGGCAAGTCTTAGAAGTCTTAATATAAGTCGCAGCACGGACTTAGACTTGGAGCTGAGATCTCACCCACCGCTCATTGATCAAAATGGAGCTGGCCCTGGCGCCGGTAGCTGCCGCTGTGCCGCAGGTCCAGGTGCGGAGTGCTAAATTTGGCACGCGCATGGCAGAGTTGACATTGAGATTCATGTGTGCGATTTGCCTGGACTTGCCTTGTTTGCCTTTTGAAGGATTGGCCTTGCTGATTCAGAACAGCGTTTTCACATGTCATTGCAGGTAAGTGCGGGTGTGCCAGCTGACAGCGTTGAGGTGCTGCAGGATCCGGCACATACAGAAACTGGTGTGCAATTTGCAAGTTGACATGTTGGAGGACGC
>NZ_JBBARU010000148.1:0-3304 GCF_040399605.1 Rhodovarius sp.
CGCTGCCGTAGCTCAGTGGTAGAGCACTCCCTTGGTAAGGGAGAGGTCGAGAGTTCAATCCTCTCTGGCAGCACCATTTCCCCCCTTGGTCGTCAGGGGCTCATCCCAATCAGCAGCGTTGTTTCAGGCGCTCGCCGTCTCCGCCCGGGTCTATGCCCTGGCGCAAGGCCAGGTGGTGCTCGAGGCCCAGGAACCGGGCCTGCCGCACCGGCTGGAAAGGGCCTATTTCGGCCAGGGGTAATACCACCCCGGTTGTCCTATTCCCGCCCTGTGCCGATGATAGCACTTTGTGGGAGAGCATAGGGCCATGATTCGCGCCGCCATTATCGGCTTGGGCAGCTGGGGGCAGCACCTTGTCCGCAATGTCCAGGGCATCAGCAGCACCATCCAATTCACCGCCTTCGCCACCCGCACCCCGGCCAAGGCGGCCGAATTCGCCGCCGCCAATGGCCTGCGCATGCTGGAAAATTACGAAGCCGCCCTGGCCGACCCCGATATCGATGCCGTGGTGCTGGCCACCCCGCACCGCCAGCACACCGACCAGATCGTCGCCGCCGCCGCCGCCGGCAAACATGTGTTTTCCGAGAAACCGCTGGGGGTGAACGCCGCCGAGGCCGCCCGCGCCGCCCAAGCCTGCGCCGATGCCTCCGTCACCCTCGGCGTTGGCTACAATTGGCGCTACCAGCCCGCGCTGCGCGAAATCCGCCGCCTGATCGATGACGGCACGCTCGGCCGCGTGCTGCATCTCGAGGGCAATTTCTGCGGCCCCAGCGCCTATCGCTTCCCCCAGGGCCATTGGCGGCATGACAGGCAGGAAGGCCCCGCCGGCGGCATGACCGGGCGCGGTGTCCATGTGGTCGATGCCATGCTCTACCTCGCCGGCCATATCGAGCAGGTGACGGCGCAGAGTTTTCGCCTCGTGCAGGATTTCGGCATGGATGACACCACCTCGATGCTGCTCCGCTTTGCCTCCGGTGCCACCGGCTATCTCGGCACCGTCATCGCCAGCGCCGAAACCTGGCGGCTGCAGGTCTTCGGCAGCAATGCCTGGGTCGAGGTCGGCGATGTCGAGCACCTCACCACCTGGGATTTGCGAGTCTGCAAGATCGACCGGGCCAATATCGGCGCCAAGCACCCGCCTGAGGTGATCTCCTTCCCCAAAACCAGCACCGAGCGCGCCGAGTTGGAAGACTTCGCCGCCCATATCCTGGCCCGCACCCCCATGGCGCTGCCCGGCGGCGATGCCGTGCACAATGTGGCCCTACTGGGCGCCATCATGGCCTCCATCGAAAGCAGCGGGCCGGCGCGGCTATGAGTGCCTTCCCCCGCCGCGCCGCCCTCGCCCTGCTGGCCAGCCCGGCGCTGGCGCAGGATTACCCCAGCCGACCAATCCGGGTGGTCGTGCCCTCCACCCCCGGCGGCCCGCCCGACCTGGTGCTGCGCGCCATCACCCCCAGGCTCAGCGCCGCCCTCGGCCAGCCAGTGGTCCTGGAAAATCGCGCCGGCGGCGGCGGGCTTGTCGGCACCGCCTATGTCGCCCGCCAACCGGCCGATGGCCTCACCTGGCTCTTCACCACCGCCAGTCACACCAATATCCCACCCTTCAATGACAATGTGACCTATGACCCGGTGCAGGATTTCACCCATGTCACCCTGGCCGCGCAGAATTTCGGCCAGGTGCTGGTGGTCCACCCCTCGGTGCCCGTGACCACGCTGCCGGAACTTCTGGCCCTCGCCCGGCGCGATCCGGGCCGGCTGACCTATGGCAATGCCGGCAATGGCACCGCCAGCCATATCCCCGCCGAAATCATGAAGAGCATGACCGGCACCGATATCCTCTCCGTGCCCTATCGCGGCGTGGCCGAGGCGGTGACCGACCTTCTCGCCGGCCGTGTCGATATGTTCTTCGTCGGCACGCAAATCGCCCAGCAGCATGTCCAAACCGGCCGGCTGCGCGCCATCGCCCTCACCGGCGCCCGCCGCTGGGCCGGTATGCCTCAGGTGCCGAGCATGGCCGAGGCCGGGCTGCCCGGCTTCGAGGTGGTAAACTGGTTCGGCCTCTGGATGCCCGCCGGCGTCGCCCCCGCCATCGTCACCCGCGTCCATGCCGCCGTGGCGAGCGCGGTGGCAGACCCCGAGGTGCGCCAGCAATTCGACACGTTGGGCCTTGAGGGTGTGGCCATGCCGCCCGCCGCCTTCGCCGCTTTCGTGGCCGAGCAGGCGCGGCTGGCGCAGGAGATTGGCCGCAGGGTGGGGCGGTCGGGCGGCTAAAGGCCCCCCAACCCCCTTCTTCAAACAAAAGGTTAGAGCCTGTGCAGTGAGCCAAGGCGAACGGAGCAGGCTCTAAACCTGCTCAACGAGCCCCGCGCTGACCGCCTCAGGCCCCGGCACTTCCGTATAGAGCCTACGCAACTGGGCCATGAAACCCGCCCCTGATTTCGCCAAGGAACCCGCCCGCGCCTCCCGCGCCAAAGGCGAAAAGCCCGGCAGCAGCGTGTCGGAGGCCTCCAGGCTGAATTGCCGCACCCATTCCACCCTGCTGTCGCGCAGCCGCGCCACCGCCTCGGGCCCGCCGCCCGCGCGCAGCACCGCCCCGGCCAGCACGCCATCCTCCACCGCCTGGGTGGCGCCCTGGCCCAGCGTGGGCAGCATGGCATGCGCCGCATCGCCGAGCAGCAGCACCCTCCCATCCAGCGCCATACGCTCCAGCGGGCTCTCCTGCAGCCGCGCCCAATGCAGCCGGGGCGCATGCTCCACCAGCCTGTCACGCATCCAGGCCATGGCGGGGGCGATGCGCCCTGGCGGCGTATAAAGCGCGTGCTGGAAGCTGGCGCTGCGGGCAGCCGCCGGAATCTCCGCCTCAGCCGCATCCAGCGGCACACTGCCAGCAATATAGGCAGACCCACCTGGCGATTTATAAGCCAGCAGCCGCGCCGCGCCATTGAACCACTGGCCGTAATCATCCAGCGGCGCACCGGATGCATCGGGCACCAGCAGCCGGGTCAAGGCCACGCCATGCAGGCGCGATTTCGGCGCGCCCAGGGTGATGGCGCGCAGCGCGGAATAGCGCCCATCCCCCGCCACCAGCAGGTCATAGCCACCGGGGCGGATCAACCCGCCGCCCTCGCGCAGCACCGGCACCAGCCGCCCCTTTGCATCCTCCTCCAAAGCCTCCAGCGTGCAGCCCCGCCGCGTGCGGCCCGCTATCGGCGCCCGCAACACATCATACAGCGCCGACCAGCGCAGCCGGATCCCTGGCTCTTCCGCCACCTCGGCCAGATCAAGGTCAGACAGCCGCTCGCCA
>NZ_JBBARU010000149.1:0-3300 GCF_040399605.1 Rhodovarius sp.
CATAACCGGACCTTATAGAAATTCATTACGCTTGTGACTCGTTTTTGAGATTCAAAAGGGCGGCTGGGAAAGGAATGCCTAGCAAAATGCTGGTTTTCCTGGGGAAATGGCGGACCCGAAAGGATTCGAACCTTCGACCTCTGCCTTCGGAGGGCAGCGCTCTATCCAGCTGAGCTACGGGTCCCGCACGGCTTCAATACCGCAACCCGCGCGCGGTGAGAAGCGCCGTGATACAGGATAGCTGATCTTCTTCACCGCACTGGCCCCGGCCCCGGGCATGGTTGGGGTGGTATTTCCACCCGCCCCTATCCCGTTCTAGGCCTTCGCCGTCATGTTGAAGGAGCCCACCATGCCCGACGGAGCAGCAAAACCAATGCGCAAGCGGCTGATGGCGGATGAGGCGTCGCCGCCCTCAGTCTATCTTGATGTGCCCAACATGCCCTGGGAGGAGACGAAATTCCCCGGCATCCGCTGCAAGACGCTCTATTCCGATGGGTCGGGCATGGCGACGCTGCTGATGCGCCTCGAACCCGGCGCCGTGGTGCCTCTGCATGAGCACACCGCCATAGAGCAGACCTATGTGCTCGAAGGCCATTTCGTCGATGAGGAGGGCGCGTGCCTGGCCGGGCAATTCGTCTGGCGCCCGGCGGGCAATACCCATGTCGCCTGGGCCGGCGCCGAAGGGGCGACCATTCTGGGCGTCTTCCTCAAGCCGAATATTTTTGCTGACGGCACGCCTTTCTTCACTCAGGGCTGAAGCGGGCGGGCTTGCCGCGGCGAGTCTCGCGCTTATCCTGCCCCCTTCCACAGGGGGGCAGCGATAATGAAACCAAGAATTGCCATTGTCGGCGCGGGCGCGGTGGGCGGCTATGCCGGCTCTTACATGGCCGCGGCCGGCGAGGATGTGACCTTCATCGATCCCTGGCCCGAGCATGTCGAGGCCATGCGCGCCAATGGCTTGCGGGTGACGCATTTGCGCGACGTGGCGGAATTCACCACCCCGGTGCGCGCCATCCACCTCACCGAATTGCAGAATGAGGCGAAGGGCCGGCCCTTCGATATCGCCTTCATCTGCATGAAATCCTACGACACCGAATGGGCCACGGTGATGATCCGGCAATATCTCGCGCCGGGCGGCTTTTGCGTCTCGCTGCAGAATTGCATGAATGAGGAAACCATCGCCGGCGTCGTCGGCTGGGGTCGGGTTTTGGGCACCATTGCCAGTTCGATCACCGTGGAGCTGATGGTGCCGGGCAATATCCACCGCAATTCCGGCAAGGGCGGCGCGGCCCATACGGTGTATCGCGTGGGCGAGCCGCATGGTCGGCCGACCGAGCGGGCGAAGGAAATCGTGCGCCTTTGCGCCCTTTCCGACAGCGCGACGCTGACGGAAAACCTCTGGGGTGAGCGCTGGTCCAAGCTTGTCACCAATGTGATGGGCAATGGCATGTCGGCCTGCACCGGGCTGCTCAGCCGCGATGTGGTGGCCGATGACCAGTTGCGCGCCTTCACCGCGCGGTTGGGGGCGGAGGCGATCCGGGTGGGCCAGGCGCTGGGCTATTCGCTGGAAGAAATTCTGCATATCGACCCTGAGGTGATCGCCCGCGCTGGCGAGGGCGATGCGCAGGCCCGCGCCGAATATGACCGCAAGCGCATTGCCGAGAGTGCCCGCGGCGGCGCCCATCGCCCCTCCATGGGTCAGGACATGGTGAAAGGCCGCCGCACCGAGATCGAGTTTCTCAACGGCTTCGTTGCCGATCGCGCGGCGCCGCTGGGCATCCCCACGCCCGCCAATGCGGCGTTGACCGAGATCGTGAAAAAGGTCGAGCGTGGCGAATTGCAGCCCGACCCGAAGCACATCCTGGACCTGCGGATGAACTGAGCCAGGCTTAAGGTTTGGCTGCCACCACGAAGGCACCCCGGGCGGGCACCCAGGCCCGCCCGGGGATGGCCTCGGGCCGCGTGCCATCCAGCACGGCGCAGACATCGGCCACCACCTCGGGGCGCTGGCGGTAATATTGGTGATTGGAGTCCATCAGGGTGGTCTGGCAGACCTTGGCGCAGTCTATCAGTGTGATCTTCTGCGGCAGGTTGGTGAGGGTATGCGGGCCTGCGCTGCCCAGCCGGTCAGGATTGCCCTTGGTGACGTCGCTGATCGTCAGCGCCCGGTCGCTGGCGGCGAAATAGACATGCACCGCCTCGGCCATTTCCGGCAGGCGGGCGAGTTTGTCGGGATCGTTCAGCGCGTCATCATCCTCATCGGCGGCCATGAGGAAGATATGGGTGAAGGCGCGCGGCAGGCGCTTGCCGCCAAACTCCGAGATGATGGCCTGTACCGCATTGCGCAGCACGTAATTACCCATGGAATGCGCCAGCAGATTGAGCCGGGCCTGGCACATTTGGTCGGTGGTGAGGCGGCGCAGATAGTCTAGGAAAAACAGCAAGGCCCGCGCCACCGCCTTGGCCGATGAGCGGGCATCGTCACGGTCCGACTTATAGGCGATCAGTGGGGTGAGGCTGCCATCCGAGGGCCAGCAGAAGACCGCGACCTCCACCGCGCGCTGCTTGGTGGCATAGGCGCGCTTGATCTCGGCGGCGCGCGCCAGCGCATTGTCGAAGCTTGAGGCATAGCCATGCAGCAGCAGGATCAGGTCCACGCCCCCCTTGGCGCGGCCGGCGGTGATCAGGCGCTGGCGCAGCGCATCGAACACCGCGGCGCTGCCCAGGAGTTTTTCCGCCGTCGGGTCATCGGTGGTGACGCCGGGGATGCTTTCGGGGGCGATCTGCACGGATTGCACCGACCAATCGGCGTTCTTCTTGGTGGGCGGCGCCACCTCCGCCGCGCCGAAACGTAGATAGGCGGGTGAGACCGGATTGAGCTTGTCACCAAAACCGATCGTGATGCCTTGGGCATTCTTGAGTTCATCACGGTTGGTGGCGAAGTAGATTGTTTCGTTGGCCATGCAGGTCCTCCAAGGCGAGCTTGCGGGATATTCCGGCGCCAAGCTTGTAGCGAATGCGTGAATGTTCATTATTTTTTAAGTTAGGCTCGCCATCGTTCCTAGGCAGCGTGAGGCTGAGGAAGGACGAGCTTTATGGATCAATACTTGCCGCCTCCGGATGGTGCAGGGGCTGCAGCGCCGGATGAACCAGCCGATTACAGCGCTGTTTTTGTGGACCGGCGGGTCATCGCGTTTCGGGCGCCGGCACTGTGTGCCTTGCTGACATCGGTGTGGCAGGACAATGGCAGTGGCATGCATGCGCGCGCCATCCGTTTTTCCACCGCGCAGCAGATGCTAG
>NZ_JBBARU010000150.1:0-3231 GCF_040399605.1 Rhodovarius sp.
TGCCGAGGCGGTGCTGCGTTTCGTGGCGCGTGACCCTGCGCGTATCGTTCTGCTGGGCCGAAGTGATCCATATCGCCACGGTCTGCTGGCCGCGGCCCGACGCCATCTTGGCCACTCTGGCTGGGCTATCCTGCCCTATTTTGCGGCGAATTTTGTCGCGCCGGGGCTGTTGCGCCGCTCCGGGCGGCTGAGCGATCTCTGCCGCGCGGCGGGCATTCCATCCTTGCGCCTGCGCGATGTGAACGCGGCGCAGGCCCAGGCAAGGCTGCGGGCGGCGCGCCCGGATGTCATTCTCTCCTTCCATTTCGACCAGTTTTTTACCGCGGAAACCCTGGCAATCGCGCCTTTGGGCGGGGTGAATGTGCACCCCTCGCTGCTGCCGCGGCATCGCGGGCCCATCCCCACGCTGTATGCCCTGGCCGAGGCTGCGACGGGCGTTTCCATCCATACCATGGCGGAGCGCATCGATGCTGGCGGGGTGCTGGCGCAGCGGGCGGTGGCGCTGCCGCCCGGGCTGAGCGTGGGCGGCGCGGCGCGGATGCTGCATCTGGCGGCCTTGCCCGTGCTGGAGGAGGCGCTGGCCCTATTGCCCGCCCGCCCCGAACCACCGCCTCTGCTGCCCTATTGCCCCTTTCCGGATGGCCCGACCCTCTCCGGGCTGGGGGCCCAGGGTGTGCGGCTGGTCACTGCCGATGATGCCAAGGCCAGCCTGTTTGCCCCTGCCGGGGGGTGGCGATGAACTCCCACTCCTATGGATCCTACGTGAAGTCGCTCAGTATGACCGAGGCCTTCCCGCGAAGGCGTTTTCTGTTTCTGCAAGGCCCGATATCGCCGTTTTTCTACCGGCTCGGGCTGTTGTTGCGCGCGCGCGGCCATGCGGTGCACCGGATCAATCTCTGCCGGGGCGACACGCTCTTCTGGCCCGAACCGGCGATGGATTTCACCGGCCGGATCGCCGCCTGGCCGAGTTTTATCGACGATGTTCTGGCCCGGCATGCCATCACCGACATGATTTTGCTCGGCGAGCAGCGTGACCATCACGCCTTGGCCATCGCCGCCGCGCATGCCGCCGGCATCGGCGTGACCGTGACCGATTTTGGCTATCTCAGGCCGGATTGGATCATCCTGGAGCGGGACGGGCTGAACCGCGACAGCCGCTTCCCGCGTGAGCCTGACGCCATTCTCGCCCTGGCCGCTGGCCTGCCGCCGGTGGATGAGCAGAGGCGCCACCTGGATGATTTCGGCCAGCAGGCGCGATGGGACATGCAGTATCACCTCGCCAATCTGCTGCCGGGCCGATTTCGGCATTACCGGAGTTTTCTGCTGCATCACCCGATACCGGCCTATATCGGCACCGGGCTTGCCCTGCTGCGCCGCAAGGCTGAGGCCAGGCGGGCCGAAGCGCTCCAGGCAAACCTACCCGTGGGGGCGCCGCGCTGGCTCTTCGCCATGCAGATGGAAACCGACTACTCCATCCGCGCCTACAGCAATTTCAAGAGCATGGACCAGGCGATTGCCCGGGTGGTAGCCAGCTTTGCCCGCGCGGCCCCGCTGGAAGGGCATTTGCTGGTCAAAGTTCACCCGCTTGACCCTGGCTTGAAGCCCTGGAGGCGGCTCGTGGCGGCCATGGCGGCGCGGCATGGTGTGGCGGGGCGGGTACATTTTCTCGGTGCAGGTGAGCTGGATGCCATGCTGAATGCGGCGCGCGGCGTGGTTACCGTGAACAGCACGGTGGGTATTCGCGCCCTGCAGCTCGGCCGGGCGGTGCATGCCATGGGGGAGGCGATTTATCGTTGCCCCGGCCTCGCCCATATGGGCGTTTTGGACGAATTTTGGGCAGCCGCCCCGCCGGATGCCGGGTTGGCCGATGCCTTCCTCCGCGCCATCGCCGCCCACCTGCATATCCGCGGCGTGTATTACCGCGAACCGGGGCTCACCATGGCGGTGGCGGCGGCGGCCGGGCGGCTGGAACGCGGCCTGGTGGGCGAGGCGCTGGCCATGGGCTGAGCGCCCCAAGCGCGGCTCTCTCCTGTTCAGAGCGCCTCCAGACTATCCCCAATGGCGACATGGCCGCTCTCGCTCACCACCGCATGCACGCCCAGGTCGCGATGGCCGTAATGTTCCATCAGCAGGGCCGGAACGTCGCAATCACGCTCGCCGGTGTCCAAATTCACCTTTGTGGCAGGGCAGCGCACGGTGCGCTTGAAGATACTCAACCGCGCCGTGCCCAGCAGCACATCCTGGCCCACCCAGTCGAATTCGGCCCAGGCCGGCAGGCCGGAGAAATAGACATTGGCCCGAAAGCGCAGCGGGTCCAGCCTGCGGCCAATTTTCCGCTCGAAATCACGCAGGGTGTTGAGGTTGATCAGGGTGACGCCCTTTTTCACCTGATCGGTGAAATTATGGCCGGGCACATCATGGAAGACGGGGGTGCCGCGGGCTTCCTCGCCCAGAAACGCCGTCATCCAACCGGCGATGGCGGCGCGGCCCTCGGGGCGGGTTGGGTCGGCCGAGAGCGGCGCCTGGCCGGGGGCGGAGAGCAGCAGCAGCCTGTCATGCGCATCGAAGCCGGCACGGATCAGCACCACCCGGGGATGGGCCATCATGCAGGCAAAATTCTGCTTGGGGACGAATTTTGGCGCCGCCGGATCGAAGGGCGCATCGCCCTGGGCGAGGGCGAAGCGCCGGTCATGCGCGATGCATCGGCCGGCCTCGATGGCGATCTCGTCCAGCGCCTCGGGGGTGAGGCCCTTCACGGGGTAGCGATAGAGGTGTTCGACACGCATGAGGGACCACCTGGCGGCTTGGGTTGCGGCTGGGGGAGAGCATAGGCGGGAGGAGGCTGGAGGGAAGGGGCGGCGCAAGGATTGGTCTGGACAGAAATCCTGTTTGGGTAAAGAATATAACTCCTGGGATTGAAAATATCGCTGATACCAATTGGGGTTTGTGTCATGGAGCGCGGAGCAGGCTTGGCCGGTGGCGGGCGCCCCGCGCCTCGGAGCAGCGGCCAGCCGCATGTTTGGGGAAGGATAGGGAGAAAATTATCCTTGACTATTATCCTATAACTAATTAGGAGGACATTCCGATAGTCAGCAGTGGGTGATGTCACGGATCGTTCGAATAACTGAAAGTGATTTGCGTGCGGCCGTGGCGGATGAGCGCTACTGGCGGGTCGGCAGAGGTGGCTCGGTTTCTCGCTACAGCGTTTCGGTTCCGATAACTGGATCGCCT
>NZ_JBBARU010000151.1:0-3212 GCF_040399605.1 Rhodovarius sp.
GCGTTGGCCGAGGCACACTAAACTCGGTGTCCATCGAACCGGCAGCAGGCCACACGGGATTCAACGTCCATTCCTGTTTGCTGCAAAACAGCGTGCAAATCTTTCCAGATTCCCTGGGTAAACAGCGTCCAAAAGTTTCCACCCAGGGTCATGCGATCATCCGGCCTTTGGGCCGGAGAATCTGGGGTGTTGGTCATGGATACGATTGCCAAAATTCGATTTCGCCGTTCGGTGGGCAAGGAGAGCATCAGTTCGATCGCACGGGAGTTGAACCTCTCCCGGCCCACGGTTCGCAAGCATTGCCGGACCCAGACAGAGCCGATCTACCGTCGAGCTCAGCAGCCCACCCCGATGCTCGGCGCTTTCCAGGATAGGTTGGAGAGCTGGCTGCAGACCGAGAAGCTGCTGCCAAAAGCCCAGCGCCGCACCGCGCGGCGCCTGTTCGAGGGGCTGCAGGCCGAGGGCTATCGCGGCGCCTATGATAGCGTCCAGCGCTTCGTCCAGCGCTGGAAACTCAGCAAATCCCGCCCGACACTCAACCAAGCCTTCGTCCCGTTGGCCTTCGCACCCGGCGAGGTGTGCCAGTTCGATTGGAGCCACGAGCAGGTCGAACTCGGCGGCGTCATGCAGACCATCAAACTGGCGCATTTCCGCCTAGCCTTCAGCCGGCAGATGTTCGTCGTGGCCTATCCCCGGGAAACCCAAGAGATGGTGTTCGACGCACATAATCAGGCCTTCGCCTTGTTCGGCGGCGTGCCCGAGCGCATGGTTTATGACAACCTCAAAGCCGTTGTGGAGACCATCTTCACCGGCAAGGAACGACTGTTCAATCGCCGCTTCATGGTGCTCGCCAATCACTATGTCTTCGAGCCCGTCGCCTGCACGCCCGCATCAGGTTGGGAGAAGGGTCAGGTCGAGAACCAGGTCGGTAATATCCGCGAATGGCTGTTCACGCCGCTGGCCCGCTTTGCCGATTTCGAAGCGCTGAACCTGTGGCTGGCCCAGCGCTGCCGGGAACTCGCCGCGCGCAAACATCCGGTCACGCCCGAACGCTCCATCGCCGAGTGCTTCGCGCAGGAACAGGGCCGCCTGCGCCGCATGACCGCCACCTTCGATGGCTATATCGAGCACATGCTGCGCGCCTCCAGCACCTGCCTCGTGGTGCTTGACCGCAATCGATACAGCGTCCCGGCTGCATTCGCCGGGCGTGCGGTCTCGGTCCGCAGCACCGCCACGCAGGTGCGCATCGTGGCCGACGGCGCGGTGATCGCCGAGCATACGCGGCGTTTCGGGCGCGATTTTCTGGTCTGCGACCCATGGCACTATCTGCCGGTGCTGGAGCTCAAACCGGGGGCGCTGCGCAATGGCGTGCCGTTCCGCGAATGGGACCTGCCGGTCGCCATCCAGACGGTCAGAGACCGCATCCTCAAGCAGCCCCGCGGCGACCGCGGCTTTGTGGAATTGTTGCTGATGGCGCGCGAGGGCGGCCTCGAAGCGCTGCAGGTCGCCTGCGAGTTGGTGCTGGAGGGCCAAGTCGTCACCGCGGCCGTCGTGCTGAACGAAATGCGCCGCCTACTCGCCCCCGCCCAGCACGCCATGCTGACCGTGCCCGACATGCTGCAACTTCAGACCGAGCCGCTCGCCGATTGCAGCCGCTATGATCATCTGCGCGAGGTGAGCCATGTCAGCCAGTGAACCGCGTACCACTGACCGCGCCGCCCAGCTCAACGCACTGCACCTCTATGGCATGGCCACCGCCTGGAACGAGTGGCTCGCCGAGGGACCCCGGCGGCCCGTGCAACCCGAGGCCTGGCTCGACCGCATGATCGAGGCCGAACTGGCCGATCGCCAAGTACGCAGCCTGCGCTACCAACTCAAGGTCGCGCGCTTTCCGGTGCACCGCGACCTGACCGGATTTGATTGGGCCGAAACGCCGCTGCCACAGGCGCAAATCCAGCAGCTGGCCACCGCCGCCTTTATGAAGACCGCCCATAATCTGATCCTGGTCGGCGGCACCGGAACTGGCAAAACCCACCTCGCCACCGCTCTGGGTGTGGCTGCCATTCACCATGGCAAACGCGTGCGCTTCTACAACGCCGTCGATCTGGTGAACCAGTTGGAGCGCGAAAAACAGCAAGGCAAGGCCGGAAACATGGCCCGCCAGTTGGTCCAGACCGATGCCGTCATCCTCGATGAGCTGGGCTACCTGCCATTTCCCGCCTCAGGCGGCGCCTTGCTGTTCCATCTGATCAGCCAGCTCTACGAAAAAACCTCCCTGATCATCACAACGAACCTGTCTTTCGCGGAATGGGTCGCGGTGTTCGGTGACGCCAAGATGACCACGGCACTCCTCGATCGCATCACCCATCACTGCGATATCCTGGAAACCGGGAATGATTCCTTCCGGTTCAAGCAAAGAAAAAAACAGCCGAAAATGACCGCGTGAACTGGAAAGTTTTGGACGCTGTTTGGTGGAAAATATTGGGCGCTGTTTGACACTGTTTGCAGGATGATCGTCTCTCGAAGGGGGTGATGGCTGTCCACCAGCCAGTTATTGCGTTGGTGTATTCGCTGATGCGCGTCCCCCACGATGAAGAGAGAATTCCGATCCCCGGAAGGGGTCTCCGGAACGACCGCCCGGATCAGCCGGAACGCTTGCTCCCCCATGTCCTGCGCCTCATCCACGATCACAGCTGCGTAGGGGAGGTTCGGTGCCTCCGAGGTCAGGATTTCGGTCGCCTCCCGGTACGCGTCATCCGGCTCCGCAAGCCCCTCGCTGATCAGCCGCGCGCGATAATCTGCGAAGATATCCCACAGGGCGGCCCGCTTCTTGCGGTCAAGTGGGGTGCCACGCCCGGCCCGGGACGCCTTGAGGTAGCCCCTCTGGTCGGCCACTCCCTTGCCCTGCACGATCTGTGCCCATTCCGCCCGGATGAACGGCTCGGACAGCCCCTCAGGCAGCTCGTGATCGTCGAATACAGACCGCCAGACCTGGTCGAGGCGGTCGCGCCCCTCGCCGAAGAAGGCGACCTCGCGCGCGAAACTCTTGCGCTTGAGGAACTGGGAGACCCAACGGTCTAGGTTGATCACCTCGATCCGGGGCGGCCGCGAGGGCCAGCAGGTGGCCCGCTGCACCGTGGCGCGGCTGATGAAAAGGCTAGGCTTACAAGGAGTAATCCGCGGCAGGCCTGTGCGTACCACGGTCAGCGACC
>NZ_JBBARU010000152.1:0-3138 GCF_040399605.1 Rhodovarius sp.
TTCCTGCCCGCGGCGGCCGTGGCGAAGCGGGCAGGGCAGGCCCCCCCCATTTACGCGCAGTGCATTCGGAATTAAATACCAAAGAATTCACAATCCCGCCTGTGAATAAGCACCGAAGTGGGACCCGCTACGAATTCCGCATAGGCTCTTGTAAGCGCTTGTGGAAATTCATTTGGGGTGGGGCCCCGATTGCCGCCGATCGGGACCCTACCTGCACACCATATTTCCAAGCCTGCTCAACAGGTTAGAAGAAGTTACGGCCGGGGTCCCAATACGATGCTGATTCACACACGGCTCGTATGGGAACTGGCGGAGGAAGAGCGGCCTGATACGAACGGTCTCTGCTCAGAGGCCGACGGTTGCTCTCGCCAAAGGTATCTCGCAGGTGGGCTGGTTCAGGATCGACCAACAACTGGGTCACGGGCTGCCATGCACCACGGCCATTGTTACTCGACATTCTACCCAGTCGTTGGCTTTTACCCCCAAAATCACGAAAATCCGACAAAGCCTTTCTCAGCTATCCGAGCGAATGTCGTTGGCGCGGATCACCTGGCCCCATTTTTCGATCTCTGCCCCCAGGAATTGCCTGCATTCATCGGACGTACTGGCCACGATATCGCAGCCCTGCGCCTCAATACGGGTCTTCACTGCAGGTTCGTTGAGTACTTGAATCAGCGCCTCGTTCATTTGCCTTACCAGCGGCGCAGGTGTGCCGCTGCGCGCCAACATCGCCCACCAGGTTGGCGCTTCAAAATTGGCAAATGATTGCTGAGCAAAGCTGCGCGTCCCAGGCACATGGCGGCTTTCGCCGCTCGTCGTGACACCCAGCGGCCTCAAAAGCCCGGCACGGATATGCTGGCTGACAATCACCACATTGGTCATGAACAGCGGCACGAAGCCGCCAAGTGCGTCCTGCACCGCAGGTCCACCGCCGCGATAGGGCACATGCACCAGTCTAAAACCGCCCTGTTGTTGCAGCAGCGTGGTGGCGACATGCGCCAGGCCGCCCACCCCTGAGGTCGCGAAGTTGATCGTATCCGGCGCGCGCTTCGCCGCATCGATCACATCCTGGAAATTTTGATAGGGGGTGCTGTGATGCGCCACCATTGCCAATGGTCCGGAGGCGACATGGCAGACAGGATCAAATGCCTCCATTGTGCGGAATGGCAACTGCATCAATGTCTCATTCGTGGCCTGCGTGTCATAAACGAAGATCCAGACGCTGCCATCATTGGGTGCGCGACTTGCCTCTGCTGCACCTGTCGCACCGGATGCGCCGCCGCGATTGTCGATGACGATGGCCCGCCCCAATACCTCGGCCAGGCGGGGCTGGAACAGCCGGGCGATACTGTCCGTCGAGCCCCCGGGCGCCCAGGGAACGATCAATCTGATCGGCCGTGTCGGGAAACCAGTCCCCAGCCCCTGGGCACTCAAAACCGCCGGCCGTGCCAATCCTGCCGCGGTAAGGCTCATCAAAACACGTCGGCGCATGGCGCTTCCCCTGTGTTAAAAAATTATTCTAATTCTCTTAACATTGCGCGTTGCTGGCCTCGAAATGCAAGCCCGGGATCGGCCTAGCAGTCTGTCGGATTCCCAGCGGCCCTGAAATCTGCGAATCTGCTGGGCATGACAATATTCATTGCATTCAGCCGGGACCAGGCGTTCCTGCTGCCGGCGGATGACGTTGCTCACTTCGTGGTGGAGGCGGTAGAGCGGTTGCCGCTGAGCGCCTTCGCGGCGCGTGCGATCTGCGGTGGCAAGGCGCAGTATCATCCACGGCTGATGCTGGCGCTGCTGATCTACAGCTACGCCCACGGCATCTTCTCCTCCCGCCGTATTGAACGGGCGACCCATCGCGACATCGGCGTGCGCTACGTGGTGGCGAACCTGCACCCCGTCCACGACACCATCGCCGCCTTTCGGCGCACCAACCGCGTTGCCTTCGAGGCGGCCTTCCTCCAGGTGCTGCTGCTGGCGCGCGAGAGCGGCCTGCTCCGGCTCGGGACGGTCTCGATCGACGGCACCAAGCTTGACGCCAATGCCTCCAAGATCCGCTCCGTGCGCTACGACCGGGCGAAGGAGTTGCGCGCCAAGCTCGCCACCGACATCGCCGAACTGACTGCCCGCGCCGAAGCCGAGGCCGCGCGGCCGGAGCATGAAGCCAAGCAGGCCATCTTCGATGCGAAGAAGGGCCGGCGCGGCCGTCCGCCCAAGCCGCTCGAGGACGATCCGCCACCCACGCACCAATCCAACCTCACCGACCCCGACAGCGCGCTGATGCGCCGCTCCAACGCGCACGAATACCGCCAGGCCTACAACGCCCAAGCCGTGGTCTGCCCCGAGGGCTCGCAACTGATCCTCGCCACCGGTGTCGTCGCCACCTCCGCCGACGCGCCGAGCTTTTGTGCCACCATCCTGGGCATGGAGGCAGGCATCGGCCTGCCCAAGGCCGACACTGGCTTCGCCTCGGGCAAGGCCGTCGCCGCCCCCGATGCACGGGGCATCAAGCCACTTGTCGCCATCGGCCGCACCCAACCGCACCGACCCTACGACTTCCGGCCCCCACCGCAGACCAAGACACTACGCCCCGCCACAGTGTAAGCGCCACTGCAAAACTGACCCATGCGCCGATTGAAACCTGACCCATGCCAAAGATGATCCTGTCGAATTGGCGGGGTCCGGGATGGTTGGAGGAGAGGCGGCAATGGAGATCAGGATATTGTCCAAACACGGCAAGGGCGTGCGCGAGATTGCGCGAGAGGTCGGCGTCTCGCGCAATACGGTGCGCCGCTACCTGCGGGTCCCGGACGCAGCGCGGTATCGCGAACGGCCACCCCAGCCTGGCAAGCTATCAGCGTTCGAGGGCTACATCCTCCAGCGCCTGGCCTCTGCACTGCCGGATCGGCTGGCGGCCACGGTGCTGCTGCGTGGACTGCGCGCGCGGGGCTATGTGGGCGGCTACACGCTGGTGAAGGATTTCGTGGCAGCGCAGCAGCCACCAGCCGTGGTGGAACCGGTGGTGCGGTTCGAGACGGCACCGGGCCAGCAGATGCAGGTGGACTGGGCGACGATCCGGCGCGGCGAGGACAGGCTTTCGGTGTTCGTGGCGACGCTGGGCTGGAGCCGAGCAGCCTATGT
>NZ_JBBARU010000153.1:0-3116 GCF_040399605.1 Rhodovarius sp.
CGGCCAAATTATCTGGCGCCAATTCGCGCAAGCCATCGCGCAGCGCGCCACGCAGCCGCCAGGGGCCAATCAGCTGCGCGCCAGCACCGGCCATATCGGCCTTGAACATCTGCTGCTCCAGCACCGTCAGCGGCGCCAGGGTGTAGCTGCGGGCGGCATCGGCCTCGCCCAGCACCATCTCCTCGCTCTGTCGGCGGGAGAAAATCACGGTTTCGGTCATGGGTTGGTCCTCAGTATTGGCACAGAAAGAAGCTGGCATCGGTGATATTCGCCTCGGCGCGGATCTCGTTGGTGCGCAGGCCGCCGCGATCGCCCGGGTCGGCCGCCAGCAGGCGCACTGCCGGCATGGTCACACTGAAACGGTTGCCAGCATTGCCCGGCACCACGGCAAAGAGCGCGCCGCCGGTGCCATTGCGGAAATTGTTGAACAGGGCGACTTGGCCGGTGGTGTCCATGCTGGGGTTAAGCGTCGCCATCACGCCGCGGGTGATCGGGACGGCCGGGTCAAAACCATCCTGCGCCTCCGGATTATCCGGCAGCACAGTGCCCACGCCTGCATCGACCGACAGGTTCTTAAGCTTGGCGGTATTGCCCAGCAGATTGGCGCGCCCACCAACCCAGCGCGGCGGGGTGGTGGCTGTCGAGGCATTCAGCGCGGCTGGCAGCGCTACCGTGGTGACGGAGACGAATTGGCCACGCAGCGAGAAGGCCAGCATGCCAATGCCGCCGGCCTCGAGATCAAGCTTTACCGAGCCGACGCAGCCGGTAAAAATCCACAACAGGCCATCGCTGTAGAGATAGAGCGTGACGGTCTTGTAGACCGATTCATCGGAGGTGGGCCGATAGAGGACATTGGGCGGGATTTGCATCAGCGTGGTGGTGCTGAGCGCGGTGCCGAAGGTCTCGCCAAAACTGGCAACGCGGCCTGTGGTCCAGCCCGTGATCGGGCTGACGGCGCCGGCGGCCGGGTTGCCGGTGAGAATGCCGGGGATGCCGCGATAGATATTGGCGACGCTGCTGAAGGCGACTGGGAAAGTGGCGCTATTGGTGGTGCCAGCGGTGGCGGCGGTTGCGACCACGCCGACGGCGTCGGTCACCTCCTCGAAGGTGCAGGCGCGCATGAGGCGGCCCCAACTGGGCGCGGTGCCGGCGGTGCCCGAGCCGCGCATTGGCACCATGAGATCAATGGTGGGGCTGAGGCTGCCGACGATGCCCGGCAATCCGTCCAGGGCGCCGGAGAAGCTTGGGTCGGTCACTACGTTGGGGCCAAAGCGGGCCTGGGCGCTGCCGAGGATGAAATCACCGGCGACGGGCGAGCCCGCGATGGAATCGGTGCCTGGCGTGGTCTCGATCTTGGCGGCGATGGCCGAAAAGCGCGTGCGGACAAGCGAAAGGCTCATGGCAATCTCCTATGGGAATGAGGGGATAGGGGCAGGATCAGCTGGCCCAGGGCCCGCCGCTGGGACCGATGGCGAGCATGCTAAAGCGGGCGAGGAACTCGCCGGCCGGCTGCGCGGAGGCATCGTTGTCATAGAGGCTGAACTCGGCGCCTTGCTCGGAGACATCGCCGAGGCCTGGGGTGCTGGGTATCCAGCCAGCCAGGGTCTGGACCAGTTGCGCATGCAGAAGGCAGAGCGCCTGCTCGGCGGCGAGGTCGGTGGCGGCGCTGACAAAGCCGGTCACCGAGAAGGCCAGACGATAATGGGTCAGGCCGGGTTCCTCGGTCTCATCCGCCTGCCATTCCTCGCCGCGGAGGATGAGCCGCGGCAGGGTGTCGGTATCGACATCAACGGGCGCGCGGCGGGCGCGTTCCACGATCATGCCCGGCATTGTGCTTGTGAGGCGTTGAGCGATCGCAGCGAGGCCAGCCTCGCGCAGTGGCAGGCTGCCCGTCATGATATGCGCGCCAGGCCGAGGCGGCAGGTCAGGCCGAGCGGGTCAGGCTCCACCGTCTCCACGCGATATGTGGCGGCGGCCAAGCGCAGCAGGTCGCCGCGTCGGGGCGGCTGGGCCAGGTCGGCAGCACGGATGGTGGCCTGGATAGCGATTGCCCGGCCGCTGGTGGCACCCAGGCCCGGCACCAACTCCGCCGGCGTCGACAGAAGGACGCGAGCGGGCTGCCAGGTGCCACCGGCTGCTGCCTGCCATTCTGCGTCGCTGCCCATGTTCGAGTCTGCCAGCAGCGTGGCCATGGCGGCATCAAAGGCGCTCATCGCCGCGGTGCCACGGCAGCGGCGATTTGCGGCGCCACCTTCTCAATGCTGCGGCCGATGACATAGCCGCCAAGCCCCAGTTGCACGATGTCCCAGAGCTTGAGCACCTCGGCCTCTGAGATGCCAGGCGCTGACCAGCCCAGCCAGCGGGCGACAATCAGCCCGCCAAAGGTGAGCATCAGGATCGGCCGCCAGCAGGCTGCCAGCAAATGCTCGGATTGCGCCTCGGCCTTGATGATATCGCCGGCCGCGGCATTCAGGCTGGCCTGCTGGCTGAGCAGGGCCATAACCATGTCCTGCTGAGCCTTGGCGGCCTCAGCTGGGTCGGGGAACCAGCGCTTGAACAGATCGCCGAGGACAGGCAGCCGGGCGGGCAGAAGGGCTGCGATCATGGATAGCTCCTGCGATCGAGTTCGAAATGCGGCCCGTCCGGGAAGGAGGCCCAATCGCCACCCCACAGCAGGGCGACACCCTCTTCATGCGCGGCGGCCTTCATGGCGGCGGCTAGCTGGCGGGCCAGCGGCCAGTCCCAGCGCACCTCGCCACTGCCGGGCACGCCATCACCATCATCCAGCCAATAGGCCAGATCGACGGCATGACCGGTGATGTGCCGGCTGTTCATGGTGCGGGAGGCGCCAGCCTGGACAAGCTTGGCTTGGCGTTCCTTGCTCCGCAGGCCCTCCACAACAATGAAGGGCACTACGAGGCGAGCCCGCTCGACCACCCGCACCAGGTCGGGATGCACCCCGGCCAGGCGCTGCTGGTCGCGGATGCTGAGGGGCGAACGCATGCTTAAGCCCCCGAGGCCGGCACGCGCTCGGTCCACACCCGCGCCGTGGCATCGGCTGCCAGCGCCGCCAGGGTGGCGATGCCAACATGGTAATTGCCGGTGGCGGTGGTGGT
>NZ_JBBARU010000154.1:0-3047 GCF_040399605.1 Rhodovarius sp.
TCGCCGGTGTTGTGGTGGGTGGCGCGGCGGATGCGGTAGATGGCCGGGTCGCGCATATTGATGTTGGGGCTGGCCATGTCGATCTTGGCGCGCAAGACCATCGCGCCGTCGGCGTGCAGGCCGCCCTTCATTTCGCGAAAGCGCGCCAAGTTCTCGGCCGGGCTGCGGCCTCTGAACGGGCTGTTGACGCCGGGCTTGCCGAAGTCGCCCCGGTTGAAGCGCATCTCCTCGGCGCTTTGTTCGTCCACATAGGCGTGACCGGCCTCGATCAAATACTCGGCAGCGCGGTACATAAAGTCGAAGTAATCGCTGGCCTGGAACAAATGCGATGTGCCGTTGGCGTCCCAGCCAAAGCCCAGCCAGCGCACCGCGTCCAGGATCGAGTTCACGTACTCGGTGTCTTCTTTTTCCGGGTTGGTGTCGTCAAAGCGCATGTGGCAAACGCCGCCGTAGTCGCGCGCCAGCCCAAAGTTCAGGCAAATGCTTTTGGCGTGGCCCACGTGCAAATAGCCGTTGGGCTCGGGCGGGAAACGGGTGCGGATTTTGGCCGGGTCGGGTTCGCCCGCAGCGTGGTGGGCTGCGTCGCCCGGGCTGCCGGCCCAGTGGCGGCTGGCATAGGTGCCGCGTGCCAGATCACCCTCAATCACTTGCCGCAAAAAGTTGCTGGATCTGGGCGTTTCAGGGGTTTCTGGGGCTTTTGCGGGAGAGGGGGAGGTCATTGGGGGATTTTAGACGGGGGGTCATACCCCCTTCCTACAATCCCGGCATGAAGAAAATTGTGTGGACAGGCGGCTTTCTGCTGCTGGTGCTGGCTTTGGTGCTCGGCTGGTGGTACCGGGGCGCGCCTGCGGGCGTGGAATACCGCAGCGCGCCGGTCAGCCGGGGGGATTTGCAAGCGGTCGTGGCGGCAACGGGTGCGGTCAACCCGGTGGCGCTGGTGACTGTGGGCACCCAGGTCAGCGGGCAGATCCGCGATGTGCTGGTGGATTTCAATGACGAGGTGCAGGCCGGGCAGTTGCTGGCGCAAATCGACCCGCAGACTTTTGACTTCCGGGTGCGCGCCGCGCAGGCCGACCTGGAGGCCGCGCAAGCCGCCGTGCTGACGGCGCAGGCCAATGCGCTGGCGGCGCAAGCCCAGGTCTCTCGCGCGCAGGTGGATTTGCGCGAGGCGCAGCGCAATGATGCGCGCACGCAGGGCCTGGTCGACAAGCAGTTCGTGGCGCAGGCAGAGGGCGAGCGGGTGCGGGCTTTGGCCAGCACCAATGCCGAGGCGCTGAAAGCGGTACAGGCGCAAGTGGGCGTGGCCCAGGCGCAAGTGAAACAGGCGCAAGCTACGGTGGCGCAGCGCAAAGCGGCCCTCGCCCAGGCCGGTATCGATTTGGGGCGCACGCGCATTACCTCGCCGGTTGCTGGCATTGTGATCAAGCGGGCCATTGAGCGCGGCCAGACCGTGGCCAGCAGCTTGCAGTCGCCCGAGCTGTTCATCATCGCCAAAAACTTGCGTGACATGCAGGTGGAGGCGGCGATTGACGAGAGCGATGTGGGCCGCCTGGTGGTCGGACAAAAAGCTACCTTCACGGTGGACGCATTTCCCGGCCAAACCTTCAGCGCCGAAGTGCGCCAGGTGCGCAAGGCGGCGCTCAATGTGGCCAATGTGGTGACCTATGTTGCCGTGCTCAGCTACGCCAATACCGACGGCCGCTTGCTGCCGGGCATGACGGCCAATGTGCGTGTGGTCACGCAGGAGCGGCCTGATGTTTTGCGCGTCCCTAACGGCGCGCTGCGTCTGCGCATCGCGGGCGTGGACCCTGCCGTCAAAGGCAAGGGTCTGGGCCGGGTGTATGTGCTGGACGCTGCGGGCAAGCCGCGTGCCTTGGCAGTGCGCGCGGGCATCAGCGACGGCAGCCTCACCGAGCTGGTGGACGACCCGCAAGCACCCCTGGGCGCTGACTTGGCAGCCGGTACCGAGGTGCTGGTGGCTGTGAAAACCCCGCCTGCGGCCGCGACCAAGCCCGCGGGCGCACGCCCGCACTTCTAAGCGCCGTGCAAGCATCCACCGCTGCGCTGCCGCTGATCGTGCTGCGCGATGTCAGCAAGGTCTATGCGGCCGGGCAAACCGTGCACGCGCTGCGCAGCGTGGATCTGGAGATTGCAGCGGGCGAGTTCGTCGCCATCATGGGTGCCTCGGGTTCGGGTAAGTCCACGCTGATGAATATTCTGGGTTGCCTGGATACGCCCACCTCCGGCCGCTATTTGCTGGATGGCGTTCCCGTACAAGACCGCGACCCCGATGCGCTTGCCGCACTGCGCAACCGGCGCATGGGCTTTGTATTCCAGCAGTTCAACTTGATGCCGCGTACCTCGGCCTTGGAGAACGTCGAGCTGCCCTTGTTGTACGCCGGTGTGCGCCAGCCCGAGCGCAGCCGCCGTGCCTTGGCCGCGCTACGGCGCGTGGGCTTGGCTGACCGGAGCAGCCACAGCCCGTCGCAGCTATCGGGCGGGCAGCAGCAGCGGGTGGCGATTGCCCGGGCACTGGTGAATGAGCCCGCGCTGATCCTGGCCGATGAGCCCACCGGCGCGCTCGATTCCGAAACCAGCGCAGAGGTCATGCAATTGCTCGATGCGCTGAACCGCCAGGGCATCACGGTGATTTTGGTCACGCACGAAGCCGACATGGCGGCCTGGGCGCGGAGGCGTTTGCTGTTCAAAGACGGGCGCTTGGTGGCTGATGAAAACAATCGGAAAAATCGGGATCTGACCCCAATTATTGGAGGTTCGGCATGAGTGCGTGGGCGGCTTTTCGCAGTGCGTGGCGGGCGCTGGCGGCCAATGCGCTGCGCAGCGTGTTGACCATGCTCGGAATCATCATCGGCGTGGGGGCGGTGATTGCCATGGTGGCGGTGGGGCAGGGGGCGACGGACCGGGTGCAAGAGCAGATGCAGGCGCTGGGCTCCAACATCATGCTGGTGGTGCCCGGCGGCGTCTCGCAAGCGGGGGTGCGTTTGGGCGCGCAGACGCGCCAGCGCCTGACCGAGGAGGACGCGCTG